>DASPSM010000296.1:0-2584 GCA_035623955.1 Planctomycetaceae bacterium | reverse complement strand
CGCGGCCAGGTCACCGCCGACGGGCGAATCACCCGGACCGTGGTCCGCATGATGGTGCTTGTGAGCGTGAGCGTCATCAATCGGCGGCTGCGAATCGATCGGCGCCGCGGCCGGCGCTGGCAGCGCGAAATCGTCTTTTAGCCCGCTGTCTTTCGGCCCGTGGTCCTTCGCTTCGTGATGCTCGTGTTTTCGCGCATCGGGGCCGCCAAAATCGTCCGAAAGGGGCTCGCTCGCGGCCGATTGTTTGAGGTGTTCTCGTTTCTCTGGAAGCGCAGGGGCCGGATCGCGGGAATCAACGAGCAACGGTTCGCTCGCGTGATGCGGATGGGCCGGCTTGTCGAAATCGCCGGACGGCGGAGGCTCAGTTTGCGCCAGCGGGGCAGCCTTGTCGTCGTGGTGTGGCGCGCTCGAGGCGACCGGCGCGGCCAGCAGGCTGTCGAGTGCCGCGTCGGCCTCGTGCTTGAGATCGTGCGGGATCTCTTGCGGGACCGCTTTCACTTGATGATCGACCGGGGGCAGATCGTGGCGCACGGCATCCATATGATCGCCGAAATCTCCGGCGTGATCCGCGTCTTTGTGCTCAGCCGTCAACGCCACCGGATCGCTTGGATGAGAGTCGCTCGCCCGCGTGTCGACTCCGTCGACGGGTGCGGCTGGCTTGTGGGAGTGGCGTCGATGATGGTGAACGCCGGCGCTCGCGCTCGGATCCTGCGAGGATCGATCTGGAGGCGCATCTGACGACGCGACCATCGCTTCCGCAACGCGGGGGCCGCGCGAACCGCGAATTTGGTGGTGCAGCACCAGCAGAATCGCCACAGCCGCAGCGACCACCGCAAAATCGAAAGCCAGCCGCCGATTTCGATGGGCCGGCGCACCGTCCGTCACCGGAGCGCTGGCACCCGAAGGTCGCCGAGCGACCCGCTGCCAGAGCGCGCCCGCCGGTCGCGTCAAACGACCGCCCGCATTTGCCGTGGCGGCCACCGACGAAATCCGCTGCCACCCGTGCCCGCCGAGTCGAGCCGCGTGATTCAGGCCGCGGCGGAGGTGATGGGCGCCCCGACCGAACAGCGTCGAGGCACCGGCCCCGTCCTCGGCGCCCTCCATTGAGCTATCCGCATCGTCGCCGGCCCGTTGCGACGAACGGGCTGATTCGGAGCTCTTCGGGTTTCCCGGGACGTTGTTGGCCGCAGAGGGATCGCGTGGTTTCACTGGATTGATCCGGAACGGGAACTGTCCGGAATCGGTCGACGGGGACGGTCCCGCATCGGCGGAATCCGGGCTTGACGCGTGGCGTTATGCCAGAAAGGGGCCGTGAGATAGCAGAATTCCGCAATTCTGAGAAGACGGCCTTCCTGCCCGGCGCTCGCCTCGGAAAGCCTCTTCCGTCGAGCGCCGTTTGGCGAGTCTCTAGCCGCACCTGCGCAAGTTGGGTCGCGGAATACAGCGCCTAGGCGAAACGATTCCGACCAGCCACCATTCGTCACAAGAGATTGTTAGGTCGCGAGTTAAATGCGGTCTGCCAATACCGGAAGGGAGACTGATCGGCCAACCCTTAAGTGGACAGCTCAGCGAGCAGAGCTTGGGTGGCCCGCAGCTCGCGGCTCAGCCCGTCGACCAGGTCGAGAGGACCGCCGCCGGGCATCACGTCCCAGGTGTACGTTTCGACTTCAAGGTGCGGCGCGTACGACAAGCGACGCACGGCCGCCAGGGCGGCTCGCAGCTCGGCCCGAGTGGTCGTCAGGGGTCCGAGGCGCTCAGCATCGACTGGAACGTGGAAGTGGGTCCGCCATGCGGAGGCAGCCAGGAATTCGGGCGGCGGCTCAAGTGCGAAACCGGGGTCGAGATCGAATTGCGTCAGCACGCGCCCGTCCGCCAAGCGGGCCTTGGTCTGATGCAAGTAACGAGGCTCGCAGTATTGGGCCAGCGCCGCCCGCGCCGCGCGATTGTTCGCCGGCTCGCGCAGTTCGATCGCGCACGTGATATGAATCTTGTTGATGCGAATGCCCGCCTCGTCGAAGGCCGCGATCGACCGGCCGACGTCCTCGAACGCGACGGCCTGGTGACAGACGTCAAAGCACAGGCCGATATGCGTCCGCACCTGGTCTGAGCAGCCTCGTTCGCGGGCGGCCGGCCACAGCCGAGTCGTGAAGAACTCGATCGCACTCGGCGTCGTGTCGAGCCAGCAGCACGGCTCCGGTTCGAGCCCCACTCGAATCGTGTAGCCACTCTCGTCTCGAAGGCGATCCAGCTCGCGGGCGGCCGCAATCAGGTTATCGACGTAGCGCCCCAGAAACTCGGGCGCCGAATCGAGACCAGGGTAACCAAGCGGCACCGTCGAGATACTCCCGTCTTCGCCGGCCGGCAGCAGCTGTGCCAACGTGCGTGCGGCTCCCAACGTGTAATCGAGCCGAGCGCGGTCGGCCCAGCTCGGGACGTAGACGTTTTCCTTCACCCGCGGACTGTGAAAGTCGCCGAACGGAAACGCGTTGAGGGTGTGGCACGTCAACCCGCGCCTTCGCAGGCCCTCGGCAAACCGGCGGCACCCATCCGCCGTCGCCTGCAGCTCCTTGATGACCGGCGCAGC
>DASPSM010000295.1:0-7519 GCA_035623955.1 Planctomycetaceae bacterium | reverse complement strand
AGAATAGGTGCCAGCATGACCTTGCTCCAATACAGCAGGGTTGTGTTAGGCTGGCGGGCGTGTTTCAGCACGCTCGTCAGTCGTTTTCACTCACACGGTCACAAGAGCCGGTTGAGATTCTTACAGATTAAATCGAGCCGGTGCTTGATTTTCTTTTATTCGCAGTAGTTATTTCCCCGGCCCCATGCGAATTCAGATCCTCGACGCCTATCACGTCCTGATTCCCCTCAAGGGCAAAGTCCAGCACGCCTCCCACGCGCGGACCGACACGCACTCGATTGTTGTCTGCTGCCGGCTGGATGACGGCACGGAGGGCTGGGGCGAAGGTCTGCCCCGCTCGTATGTCACCGGTGAGACGATCGAGACCGTTTGGGAGCAGTTCCGCTTGGCGGACTGGCCGCGGATGCTCGGTCAGCGTTTTGCCGACTTGAGCGAGGCCGTCGCGCTTTGCGACCAGATTCGGGTCAACAACGGAAATCCACCCGGGCAGCGCGACTGCTTCGGCAACTCGCTGCGCTGCGCCGTCGAACTGGCCGTGCTCGACGCGGCTGCTCGAGCTTGCGGCCGTCCGTTCTCGGACGTCACATCGCTTGTCGCAGAAACGTCTGGCCTGCGTCAGAGTCGGGGGCGTGTCCGCTACAGTGCGGCCATCACTTCGCTCTCGCCGCTGAAGGCCGTGCTTCGCGCGCTGGCCTTCCGCCTGTTCGGATTCAATCAGTGCAAAATGAAAGTGGGCGTGGCCGGCTCGGACGACCGGGCCGCCGTTCTGCGAGTTCGAAGAGCGCTCGGCGGCGGCTTCGATCTTCGCATCGATGCGAACGAAGCTTGGAGCTGCCCAGAGTTGGAGTCGCGTGTCTCGCCTCTCATCCCGATGGGCATTACGTCGCTCGAGCAGCCTGTGCCGCATGCGGAAGTTGACGGTCTGGCTGCTCTGCGTCCGCGGCTCGGCGTGCCGGTGATGCTGGATGAGTCGCTGTGCAGCCAATCCGATGCCCAGCGAGCAATCGAACGTGGAACGTGCGATCTGTTCAACATCCGCCTTTCGAAATGCGGCGGATTCATCCCCTCGCTGCGAATCGCCGCGACTGCCGCGCAGGCCGGTCTCGGCTATCAACTCGGCTGCCAGGTCGGCGAGACCGGCATTCTGTCCGCGGCCGGCCGGCACTTCGCCACATCGCTCGGCGGAATCCGCTATCTGGAAGGGAGCTTCGACCGGCTGCTCGTCGCGGAGCGGTTGACGGTCGAGGATCTGACCTTTGGTTGGGGCGGCTGGGCTCCCGCGCTCCGCGGCCCGGGCCTGGGCATCACAATCGACCGTCCCGGGCTTGAACGCGTGACGCTCGCCCGCGAAACGCGCCGCGTCGCCGCGTAGCACTCTCCGCGGGGCGCGACCCGGTTTGCAAGCAAACCGCGGTACCCGCTTCAGGCGGTGCGACCGGTCTCCGTCGGCGGCCCGTTGTTCGGCGACGGCTTCCCAGCGAGCCAGCCGCCCAAAATCCCGGCGACGATTCTCCCAGCATTGGAGACGTACAGGAGAACGCCGATGCCGGCACCGGCAAGCAGCAGAGCCAGCCCGAAATCGAGGATTGCGGTCCCAACGCCGACTGCTGTTCCCTGCGCGACTGGCGATTGACTGCGTTTTGCCGCCCACATTGCAAACAGCAACGTCGCCAAGAACCCGCCAATCGGACCGACCCAACTTCCGGCAACCGGCGCGAATTGCTCCGGAGACATTGAATCGGGCCGTCTTAAGAAGCCGTAGACGAATACGACTGCGAAGAGCACCAGGATCGGCACTGCTTCGGCGCCCAGGACGGCTGCGACGGTGCGGATCCAATTCAATTGCAGGCGACGTGACATCGCGAAGCCCCCCAAGGGACGGCCGCTTGATACGGCACCATCTCGCCCATTCTTCTAAAACCGATGGCGCTTGCGCAGCGCGGCTTTGATTTTGGCCACGAGCCGACGCTGCTCAGCCGCCGTGTTCACCGGCATCCGTTCCCAGTCGGCCTCAGTCCGCAGGTCGGCGAACAATCCGGCCGGATCTTCGTGGAAATGCAGAAAGGCGGCCGACCCGCGGTAGAAGACGCCTCGCTTCCGCTCCTTCAAGACGTTTTGCTCGCGCAGCCGTTTGAGGAGGCTTTCCAATTCATCGAGTGCTGCGTTGCCCGCGTGCTTCATAATGGCGTTGGTGATTCGGATTTGTTCGCTATTCGAACTCGGATGTTATACCGATCTGACCGACCAAGATTGCGTTCTGACCGGCAAAGTACGCGTTGGGCAGCCGAGTGAAACCGATCACATTCACTTGCGAAGACACACTGAGCCTGACTCCGGACGAGATTGTCGGACTCATCATGGACCCTTCGAACTGGTGCAAATTCCGGGGTTATGGCCCAATCCCGGGGATCAAGAGTGCGGAGTTCGAGGTCAAAACGCCTGCGGTCGTCGGCTCGCGCGTGCGGGTCACCGAAACGAACGGATCGACTCACGTTGAAGAGTTCGTCGAATGGCAACCCGGTCGGCGTCTGCAGCAGGTCTTTTCGGACTTCTCACCACCACTCTCACGCCTGGCGACGGGTATGGAGGAGACATGGGAGTTCTCGCGGACCGGTGACTCGACTCGAGTCCTCCGTTCCTTCAAGTTACATCCCAAATCCGCGCTCTCGCGACCCATTCTGTGGTTAATCTCCTTGTTGCTGAAGCGAGCAATCGCCAGGAACCTGCGCGAGATGCGGTAGCCGAACCGCCGCAACGCCTACCTTGTCGTTCCTCTGCGCCAGCACTAGAATTCGGAGCGCACAGTGGTCTTGAGTGAGGGCCGACCGTACCGATTGTAGGGGTCGGAACTGACGCATCGGCAAGGCTGCCGGGTCGGGTCGCGTGCGGCCGGCACGGTAAGAGGAAAAGCCGACTCGCTGGGACCCGCGTCGCTGCGGCGGGGCTTGCCCACCGCTTTACACTTTTACAATCAGCCCGCGGCCGCTGCGATAACGACGTATTGTTGATCGGCCGCGCGTCATAATAGCCGTGTCATTCCGTCGAAGGGTGGCACGGCTTTGCGACGTGTGGAGAGGGCAGGAAAGACCCTAAGGTCCAAAACAGCTTGGACGGGACGGGAGAAACCGGATGTACGAACGATTTACCGATCGAGCCCGAAAGGTGATGCAGCTGGCCAATCAAGAGGCGCAGCGCTTCAACCACGAATACATCGGCACCGAGCACATCCTGCTGGGGCTGGTGAAGGAAGGCTCCGGCGTCGCGGCAAATGTCTTGAAGAACCTCGACGTCGATCTGCGGAAGATCCGCCTGGAAGTGGAAAAGATTGTCCAGTCGGGTCCCGACATGGTGACGATGGGCAAATTGCCCCAGACTCCGCGAGCCAAAAAAGTCATCGAATACGCGATGGAAGAGGCCCGCAACCTCAACCACAACTACGTCGGCACCGAGCACCTGCTCTTGGGCCTGCTCCGCGAACAAGAAGGAGTGGCCGCCCAGGTCCTGATGAATCTCGGCATGAAGCTCGAGGACGTCCGCGAGGAGGTTCTCAACCTCCTCGGACACGGGCTGGAAGCTTCGGAAACCGGCGAACGTGGCACGGCTGCCCAGCAGAAGGCCGGCAAGAGCAAGACTCCAGCGCTCGACAGTTTTGGTCGGGATCTCACTGACTTGGCGCGCCAAGGCAAGTTGGACCCAGTCATCGGCCGCGAGCGCGAAATCGAGCGGGTCGTCCAAATCCTCTGCCGTCGGCAGAAGAACAACCCTGTTCTCTTGGGCGAGGCGGGTGTCGGCAAGACAGCCATCGTCGAGGGTTTTGCCCAGATGGTGGTTGAGGCCAACGTTCCCGAGCTGCTTCGCGACAAGCGGGTTGTCGTGCTCGACCTGGCGATGATGGTCGCGGGCACGAAATATCGTGGCCAGTTCGAGGAGCGGATCAAGGCCGTAATGAACGAGGTTCGCCGCGCCAAGAACACGATTCTGTTCATCGACGAATTGCACACGCTGGTCGGCGCGGGCGGGGCCGAAGGAGCCATCGACGCGTCGAACGTGCTCAAGCCGGCTCTCAGCCGGGGCGAGCTGCAGTGCATCGGCGCCACGACCCTCGACGAGTACCGCAAGTACATCGAGAAGGACGGGGCTCTGGAGCGCCGGTTCCAGACCGTGATGGTCGAGCCGCCCAGCAGCGAGCAGACTGTGCTGATCCTGAAGGGGCTTCGCGACCGTTACGAATCCCACCACCGCGTCCAGTACACGGACGACGCGTTAGGCAAGGCGGTCGAGCTGTCGTCCCGATATATCACCGGGCGATGCCTTCCCGACAAGGCGATCGACGTCATCGACGAGGCGGGTGCCCGCATCCGGCTCAAGTCGATGGTCCGTCCGCCGGACTTGAAGGAACTCGAAGAAGAGATCGAGCGCCTGAACGTCGCCAAGGAAGAAGCGGTTGCCAATCAGGACTTCGAGAAAGCGGCCGGTCTCCGCGATCAGGCTGACAAGCTCAAGAAGAAGAAAGAGTCGCTGACCCGCGAGTGGCGTGACAAGGCCCGGGAGACAGACGGCGTCGTCGACGCCGACGTGATCGCCGACGTGGTCGCCCGCATGACGGGTGTGCCGCTGACGCGCTTGTCGAGCGAGGACGCGGTCCGGCTGTTGCAGATGGAAGACGAGTTGCACAAGCGGATCGTCAGCCAGGACGAGGCGATCAAGCAGATCGCCAAGGCCGTCCGCCGCAGCCGCAGCGGACTCAAAGATCCCAAGCGGCCCACGGGCGTGTTCCTGCTCTCTGGTCCCACCGGCGTCGGCAAGACGCTGCTGGCCAAGACGCTCGCCGAATTCATGTTCGGCGACGAAGAGGCCCTCGTGCAGATCGACATGAGCGAGTACATGGAGAAGCACAACGTCAGCCGACTGATCGGCGCTCCGCCGGGCTACGTCGGCTACGAAGAGGGGGGCCAGCTCACCGAGAAGATCCGTCGCCGGCCCTACTCGGTCGTGCTCTTGGACGAAATCGAGAAGGCCCACCCCGACGTCTTCAACATGCTCTTGCAGATCATGGAAGAAGGCCACCTCACGGACAGTTTTGGCCGCAAGGTCGACTTCCGCAACGTAGTGCTGATCATGACGACCAACGCGGGAGCCGACGTTATCAATCAGGGCGACGTTTTCGGCTTCGGGAAGCGCGACGAAGAGAGCAGCTACGAAAAGATGAAGGAGCGTCTCAAGCACGTGATCGAACGCGAGTTCAAGCCCGAGTTCATCGGCCGTATCGACGAGATCGTGGTCTTCCGCAAGCTCACCCGCGAAGACCTCAAGAAGATCGTCGATATCGAGCTGACGAAGGTCCACAACCGGCTGGCCGAGCGCGGCCTGAAGCTGGAGCTGACCGACGAAGCCCGCGACTTCATCATCGACAAAGGCGGCGACACCGATTACGGCGCCCGTCCGCTGCGTCGCAGCGTCTCGACCTACATCGAAGACCCGCTCTCGGAGGAACTGCTGCGAGGCGCCTTCGAAGGCAAGAGCCGCATTCTGGTCACCGTCAAAGAAGTGGGAGACCAGAAACAGCTCGACTTCGTCGGCACCGGTTTGGCCGAAGGCGAGCTAGTCGGCGCCGGATCCGGCGATAAGGAATCGGCTCCGCCGAGCGCATCGTAAAGCGTTCCACAGGTTCGAACTTTCCAGAAACCCAGGCTGCTTGGCCTGGGTTTCTGTTTTTCGGACCCGCCGGAAATCTAATAGCCAAACGTTTAGCCGCCGCGTTACGCTGTGGGCGATGGTCCGAGAGCAGCCCCGATAAAGCCTTCTGGCGATCCGAGTTCGGTGCCGAACCGGAGGCCTCCGTTGATCCGGACCAGCTGCGCCTGCGTTGTCAGTCGGCGGACGCACTCCTACTCAAAGCAATAAATCCCACGCTCTTTTGGAGTTTGCCCATGGTGACCGAGAAGACCTACGCAACAGCGTCCGGATGGACCATGTTGTTCGTCAACATCGTCGGCGCGCTATTCGTGCTGCTTGTCTTCATCATTGGTGCGGCGACGCAATCGCCGCTGCTGATCGCCTTCGCCCTATTGCTCGCGGTCGCGGTCGTCATCTCGAGCATCGGCCTCTTCGCGCAACAGCCCGGCATGGCCCGGGTGATGCTGCTCTTCGGCGAGTACCGGGGCACGGTGCGCGAGACGGGCTTCTTTTGGGCCAACCCCTTCATGGTCCGCAAGCCGATTTCGCTGCGGCTCCGCAATCTCGAGGGAAGCCTGCTGAAGGTCAACGACAAGCAGGGTAACCCGATCGAGATCGCCGCCGTCGTCGTCTGGCGCGTGCAAGACTCGGCCCGCGCCACGTTCAACGTTGCCGACTACACGACCTACGTCCGCGTGCAGAGCGAGTCGGCCGTGCGTCACCTGGCAAACTCCTATGCGTACGATCACGGCGAAGAGCATGAGATTACGCTTCGCAGCGGCGTCGACGAGGTTTCGGCGGCGCTCAAGGCCGAGCTGCAGTCGCGGCTCGCCGAAGCGGGCGTTGTCGTCGAGGAAGCGCGGCTGACGCATTTGGCCTACGCTCCTGAGATTGCCGGCGCGATGCTCCGCCGACAACAGGCCGACGCAATCATTGCCGCCCGCCAGAAGATCGTGCACGGGGCCGTCAGCATCGTCGAGATGGCCCTGACAGACTTGACGAAGAGCAACGTACTCACGCTCAATGACGAACGGCGGGCCCAAATGGTCAGCAACCTCCTGGTCGTGCTCTGCAGCGAGCAGAATGCTCAGCCCGTCGTCAGCACCGGGGCTTCGACGCCTTAAAGGGCTCCCTGCCAAAGAATCCGACGTTCGGGTGGCACTGGCGGCTTGTCCGCCAGTGTTCTTTTTTGGACGCTTGAGATGAGCGCGCTGGCAAATAAGTTGGACAAGCCGGGCAGCGCCACCCTCGCGCCACGAGCTGCAGGTACGATGTCCATCGAATTCGATGTCGCTTTGCCCGATCTCGAAGCCCAGCTCAACACGCTCCTCGCGCAGATCCCACGCGGCCGCGTGACGACGTACGGTGATCTGGCCGACGCGCTCGGGCTGCGATCGGCGGCACGCTGGGTTGGAGAGTATTTGCGAGAGCATCCCCATGTCGAGGAATGCCTTTGTCACCGTGTCGTGCGCAAAGGGGGCGAACTGGGACTTTACGTTGTCGGCCACGAGCCCATGGAGAAGGAAGCGCGGCTGAAAGCGGAGGGGGTGCCTGTTCAGGATCGGCGCGTCGAGCGGTTCGAAGACTTCGTTTTTCGAGACTTCCGGACCGACAAACCACTGGCCCAATTGATCGATCTGCAGCTTGAGCTGGCGAAGCGCGTTCAATTGACTCCGCGAGACGACGTGCCGCGTTTGGCGGCTGGGCTCGACGTTTCTTACTCGCGCGACGGCACGGCCACAGGCGCGTGCGCCGTGGTGGAGAGCAAATCGGGGCAAGTGGTGTGGACGACGACGCATCGTGATCGCCCGGGGCTGCCGTATATCCCGAGTTTGCTGACGTT
>DASPSM010000277.1:0-3865 GCA_035623955.1 Planctomycetaceae bacterium | reverse complement strand
GGCGGCCATTCATCGCGAGCCGCCGGAACCAAAGGCCGACGAGTCGATGCTGAACCAGATCGTGGTTGGCGGCCGCACGACCTTCGTGGCGGCCGCCGCGGGGACGCTCTACTTTCGCATCAACGACCGCTGGAATTCCCTCGCCGACAACGACGGACATTACCGCGTGACCGTCCGCGAGATTGCCAAAAAGTAGAATGGGCCAACTCCGCCGGAGGCGGTCGCGAGTCGACGATCGGCCAGCATCCGCAAGACGAATCCCACTCACAATTCCGCGCGTGTCACTTTCAGCATCTCGTTGCCGCCGCGCTGAAATTCGTAGGGCACACGAATCAGCTCGGCCGCAAAACCTGCCCGTCGCGCGCGATCGATCACGGCGTCGAGGTGCGGGCTGCGCCCCCCATCGAACATGTCGAGGACGGGAAAAATCCGCGCCTCCGCCGCGACCCGACACATTTCGAGAATTGCGCAGACGTGATCGTCTTCGCTCAGCAACTTGCTGTACGTAAAGAGCAGATGCGAGCAGAGCGCCAGCTCGAACTGGCCGTTACGGAACGGCAGCTCGGGGAGTGCGGCCTGGACGTACCGTCCGTCGCGCCGCCCGCTCTCGTAGTCGGCCAGGAACCGTTCCACGATCTCCAGCCGCCGCCGACCCAGCTCTTCCGGCGAGCGAAAATCGGTCCACACAAAGGCGTCGCTCTTGCGCCGGGCTCCCTCGACCATTTCGTCGGCGATCTCGCGCACCCGAAAGGCAATTTGGGCGGCCGAAAAGCGGTAGAGGGGGTCGACCGAGATCACCTGATGTCCCCGTTGGGTCATCTCGGCGTTGAACGATGCAGGCCCGTCGCCGCAGCCGACGATTGGGAGCGCCAAGTCGCGCGCCGAGAGTGCGAACATCCGCACATATTCGTCGAACGACCGGCCCCAAGGGACCGTTTGCGCAAGTTCCACACCGACCTCGGGAAACTACGTCTTGGTCAATACGTGCAGTGCGGCCACCAGCAGCTTGCGGAACACCGGTTCGGCAAAATCGTCGGGGTGGCCGAGCGACGTGTAGAACGACAAGCCGTTGTCGACGCGGTGGTTCATCCACGCGACCGGCTCCTCGGGCTGGCCAGGAATGTGGCCAAACAAGAGCCACCAGGTCGAGCCGGCCAGCGGGCGGACCTTGTAGAGCGAACCGTGCCCGACGAGCGAGCTGACCGCAACCTTTGGCTCGCCGCTCGTCCACAACTTGAAGATCGGGTTGTACGGCGCCTCTCCGGCCGCCGTGACCGTGACCTTGACGCCGTCGGTGTGGTGTCCCACATAATGCCCGCCGAAGACGTCGGCATCCCACGATTCCCACGTCTCAAGCCCGGCCGGCGGCTTTGCGCCGCGGAGCGAAAACGCGTGACTGGCCGTGCGGATGCCGAGCACCGGCTTGCCGGCAGCAACGTAGTCACGCAGCAGCTTCATCTGTGCCGGTTTGAGCGGCCGGCGCCGCACGCTGACGATCAGGGCGTCGGCGTCAACGATCGCTTCGAGCCCGGGCAGGTCGGCCGGATCGGTTTGGCTGCCAAATACCAGGCTCACGCGAAAATCCTTCCCCAACTCCTCGGCCGCGAATTTGGGAAGCGTGCGTTCAGTGGAATATTCCGGCTCGGCCATCACGATCACGACCCGGGGCCGGTGATCCTCTGAAAAGCGGAACTCGCGTCCGCCGAGGAAGTCGACACTCGTGATCGTCGGGCACCAATGCTTTTCGATGTGCTCGACGACCAGGTCGGTCCCGGTGAAATGGCTGACATACGGCGGCCGGCGCGAGCTATACATGGTGTCGGTCATGTCCCGCATCAAGACCACGTGGAACTCCTGGTCGACCAGTTGCCGGATGGCAAAGGGCCGCCCCAGGACACACATGTTCGTGTGCACGCCCATCACGATCACATTCTCGATGCCGCGCTCTTTCATCAGATAGACGGCTTCGACGCTATCGGTGATCGCGTCGGGCGGCTCGATTTTCAGCGTGTCGATTTCGCGCGTCCAGGGGCTGCCTTGCTTGCACGGCGGATCGCAATCGCAGCCGCCGTCGGAATCATCGATCGGCAGCGGGCCTTCGCGCTTGACGTCGAGGTTGCAGCTGTTTCGCAGCGGAGTTTTCGTCGCGACGTGAGCGGCTCGGTGGGCCCGTTCACGCTGTGGCGTTCCCTCGTAGAATTTCAGCGTGCTGCTGGGGCAGTGAATGATCAGCACGCCCCGATTGCGGGCCGCGACCAGGACCTCATTCATCCGCGGAGCCATTTCGGCCACGCGCCTTGTCGCCCCCTTGCACCAGTGAACATTCCACATGTCGCAGACAACGATTGCCGTCTTCGACGGATCCCAAGCAACCGGCTTTGTAATGGCATTGAATCGGCCGCTGCCGGGAGCTGTTTCGACGCGCGTGCGCGCGTGCAGCGTGAGCGTTTGCGGCGCGCTCGATGCGCCGCTCACGTCATCGTTCGCGCAAATCCAATCGACTCGAGTCGCGGACCCGGTCAGAGCCACGATCGCCGCGAAGAAAACTCGAAAGCGCGTGCTGTGCGAAATCATGCGGACGCTCCTCAATCGCTGGCGACGACTGCTACATCCGTGTCGTTGTCAGGGCTCGATTCGCTTCAGTAGAATCAAAGTTCGTTTATCCGTCGAGCGAGGAGAATTGGTGCGAACCGGCTTAGTCGGGCGAAGCGTTGCCGCTCTGGCATTTGCGGGCGTGCTCGCCCCTGCTGCGGCGTCGGCTTTTGAGCAAACCGATAAGCCGTCGATCACGTCCGTTACCGCCGATCACCCCCGTCAGATGGCCGCGGGCTTGGCGATCTTTAATCGCCGCGTGCGGCCCGTTTTGATTGCCCGCTGCCTGAAATGTCATGGCGGCGAGGCGGAGGTTCAATCGGGCTTCAATCTCGCTACCCGCGAAGGGTTGCTGGCCGGTGGCACTAACGGCAAGGCGATTACTCTCGGCAATTCGCGGGGCAGCCGGCTCGTTCGGTTGATTTCGCACGTGGAAGAGCCGCACATGCCCCAGGATGGGGCAAAGCTCCCGGCCGCCGAGATCGAGCAGATCGCGGCCTGGATCGATCACGGGGCCCCGTATGACGAAGGGCTGATTCCGACGGCGAAGCCGGCTCCATCGTGGACCGAGCGGACGATCGACGCCAAGGCGCGGGACTTCTGGTCATTTCAGCCGCTGGCGATCTCAAAACCGCCGGAGGACGCTACCCATTCGCTGTGGCCGCGCAATCCGCTCGATGCCTTTATCCAGAAGGGACTCGATCGCCACAAGCTGGCCCCGAATTCAGAAGCCGCTCCCAGGACGCTGATCCGCAGGGTGACCTTCGACCTGATCGGCTTGCCGCCGACAGCCGGAGACCTGGAGGCATTCGAGTCGAATCCGTCGCCGGCGGCATACACGGCGCTCGTTGATCGGCTGCTGGCAAGCCCGCATTACGGCAACCGCTGGGCGCGGCACTGGCTCGATCTGGCGCGGTTCGCCGAGAGTCACGGCTTCGAGCATGACTACGATCGTCCCACGGCGTACCACTATCGCGACTTCGTGATTCGCGCTTTCAATGACGATCTCCCCTACGACAGGTTTATCCGCTGGCAATTGGCGGGCGACGAGCTGGCCCCGCATGACAGCTTGGCCCTGATGGCCACGGGCTTTCTGGCAGCCGGCGTCCACAGCACGCAGATCACCAAGAACGAAGTCGAGAAGCAGCGGTACGACGAGCTCGACGACATGCTGGCGACCACCGGCAACGCCCTGCTCGGCCTGTCGATTGGCTGTGCCCGCTGCCACGACCACAAGTTCGATCCGATCCCTCAGGCCGACTATTACCGCTTG
>DASPSM010000264.1:0-5785 GCA_035623955.1 Planctomycetaceae bacterium | reverse complement strand
GCCCGTGGTCAGCACCACGCCGTCCTTGGCCCGCACGGTTTTGTACCTGCGCTGGCAGGTGACCTTGTTGAAACAGGAAACCCACGTGTGGACCACGACTTCGTCTCCGGCAAAGGCCGGCTGCAGGTATTCCACCTGGTGCGAGCGCACGACAAAGGCGGACTGGATTTCGCGATAGCGTTCCGGCGGCCAGCCATTGGCCGTCGAATGGCCGACGGCGGCCGAGAGCATCCATTTGAGATAATTCAGATTGTTCACGTGCCCCAGCGTGTCGATCTCTTCCGGGAGCACGACATGTTTATGGGCATAAATCGGAACGATCGTCACCGCGTTTCCTTCTCGATCCAATCGAGGTAGGGCTGGTGACCGGCGTGCACCGGCCAGGCCACGATCGACGGGCAGGCGTAACTGTGCAGGCGCTTCACGCGCTCGATCAGTTCCGGCACGAGGCCTTGCTGCGTTTTGGCGATCAGCACCGCTTCGGATGACTGCTCGAGCTCGCCTTCCCACCAGTAAACCGACGTCATTGCGGGCAAGATGTTGATGCACGCTGCCAGCCGCTCTTCGACCAGCGTGCGGCCGATCAGAAGGGCCTCCGCCTCGTCCCGAGCCGTCATGTAGACGAAATAAACCTGCATGGACGTGCGCCCTCCTGTGCAGCCCGTATTGTAGCAGCGCCGTCAAAGCCCGCAGGCCGGGTTCCTCGCATGGCTGGGGAGGCGCTCCTCCGTCGCAGATTTGACCCACGGTTGTCGCCGCGGACCAGGCACTGAATCACTAGCGAGCGCCTGGCGCGGATTCTATAAACAGGTGAGACGAAGAACCTTTCGAAGCGGGACGCGTCCGCGCGTCGTGCTTCGAACTTGCGCTTGTTGAGTCAGCTTGGTGGAGAAACGAAGTGTCGCGAGTGTCGAAGTTGTTCGGTCTGATCGTCCTGCTTTGCCTGGCGACTGGCTGTGAGGATGGCGTCAAGCCGCGCGACCCCGCGATTCAGGCCGTCGATGCGGGCGGAGCGCTTCCCGAGAAGGGTCCCGACGAATACTGGGTCAAGTTCGTCACGACGCGAGGGGACGTGGTGATGGAGGTGCACCGCGCGTGGTCCCCCTATGGAGCCGACCGCTTTTACGAGCTGGTTAAAAGCGGGTTTTACACCGGGTGCAAGTTCTTCCGCGTCGCCGGCTTTGTCGTGCAATTCGGGATCAACGGCGACCCGCACGTCAGCGCGAAATGGCACGACGCCAATATCCCCGACGACAAGTACGAAGTACGAGATACGAATCGCAAATCGAACCTGCGCGGTTACGTGACGTTCGCCAAGAGTCAACTGCCCAACTCCCGGACCACCCAGATCTTCATCAACTGCATCGACAACTCGAATTTGGATCGCAAGGGATTCACGCCTTTCGGCGTCGTGCTCTCGGGAATGGAGGCAATCGATGCCCTCTATTCCTCGTATGGAGAGGAGCCGACTCAAAGCCAGGACCGCATCGAGAAGGAAGGAGACGAGTACCTGAACGCCGCCTTCCCGAAGCTGGATTCCATCCGAGCCGCGACGCTCCTCCCCGGCAAGCCGGCGGAGGCGGAGAAGCAAGACGTGAAGAAGCCGGCCGAATCCAAAAAGCCCGCCGAGCCTAGTGCAGTTCAGCCGGCCCCTGCGAAGAAGGGTGGATGAAGAGGGCCTTCTTCTCACCCGGCAGCGTAAAGTCAAAGCCGCAATCACGAAAGAAGGCCTCGGACGAGGTCACGACCATCACTTCGAGGATGTCGCGGCTCGCGGCCAGGTCGACGCAGGCTTTGACCAGCAGCGATCCAAGTCCCTGCTTTTGCTGATCCGCGCTGACGGCCAGGCTGCGAATTTCGGCCAGCTTTTTGGAATAGACCTCCAGGGCCGAAAAGCCGACGATTGACTCGCCCCGCTCGGCCACAAAGCCGGTCGGAATCAGGTCGCGGACCTCCTCGAGCGTACGCGGGAGCAGTTTGCCCGCCGACACGAACGGGGCGATCAGTGAGAGGATTTTCGGCACGTCATCGGTTCGTGCCGATCGGATAGTGGCGTGAGGCTTCGGGCGCGTCATAGGCTGTTTGCAGTTTCGTGCGAGTTTGTTAAGCGAGCGATCAATCAGCGCTGGCGGATTCTAGTTCGCCACGCGGCCTTCTTGGTACTAAGACCGCCGTCAAGGATGGTTGTGTCCATCGATGGCGTGTTAATAATCAAAAGTCGAACAAACAACCGTGCGACCTTAGGATGCCAATTCCCAAAGTCTGGTTGGGCAACCAGCGCGCAACGACTCGTCACGATATTCGCCGCGTCCGCCGGTTTGTTGCCACCTTATCCGACTTTCCGTCGACTCGGGCTCTGGCGAACCCTTACCGATCGCTGCGCCGCCGACAAAACCTGGAGGCATATTTACTTGCGCTCTTGGCGTGGCCGTATTCGGGTCACCTGCTCGTCGGCGAGGCGCCCGGCGAGAGGGGCTGTGCCCGCACTGGAATCCCGTTCACCGACGAGCGGCTGCTCCGAAGCGGATCGCATCCCTTTCTGAAATCGCTGCGCCCCGCCCTGCAGGTGACGGGCTCCACCGCCGAAAATACGGCTGGCATTATCTGGAGCCATTTGTGCCACAGTGGCGTTGTGCCGGCATTCTGGAACGCCGTTCCTTTTCACCCTCGCGGTGACCGGCGGCCCAACCGCTCTCCAACCGCGACCGAAATCTACCGCTGCCAGGGGTTCCTCGACCAGGTTCTCAAAATCCTCATACCCCACTCGGTGATCGCTGTTGGCCGAACGGCTGAAGCGGCATTGGCGCGACTGGGCATGAAGAGTCTTGCGTCGGTCCGCCACCCATCGCACGGCGGTAAGCGTGGCTACATCGCCGGCCTGCGCGCGTGCGGATTCGCGACGATCGGCAACCTTACTGTTTCTGCTTCTGATCGGGATACCACAACAGCATCAAGCAGCAGGTCTTATTCCGGCGGCGGATTTCTTGGACGCGCCAATGGAGTCGTGATCTCGACCTGGATTTCATCTCCGACGACCCGAACTGGGTAACAGGCGTTGGCGAGCTTCGAGCGCGGATTGTCCAGCCAGGTGCCGTCCTTGACCGAAAATCGCCAGGCGTGCCAGGGACAGGTCACCGACACGCCTTCGACATAGCCTTCGGCAAGCGATGCCCCCATGTGCGGGCAAACGTCGTTGATGGCCGTGTACTCGCCTCCCACGTTGAAGATGGCCACGACTGTGCCGTCGACTGGAAAAGCCCGTCCTTGGCCGGCAGGAATGTCGCCGACTTTGGCGACGGTTTGAAATTGACCCATTTGAACGCAGGGCGGCTCCGAGTTGGACCAGGCTCCGGGGCGCTGAGGCCGTTGGACGGAAATCTCAGCGATCAGCTATTGTAAGCGCACGCTGCCGAACCGTTCGACCTTCGGAGGGGCACCGCACGGTTTCTGCCGGTTCTCGCCACCGTCTTCGCTCGGTCGCGGCTCCTGGCGATGCGGACAGTTGGAGTCTGCTAATGAAACTAAACCCCGTGAAAGCCGCGCTCCGTGCGGGCAAGCCGCAGATTGGCACATGGCTCTCGTTCGGAAATGTCCTCGCAACGCGCCTGATGGCTCGCGTCGGTTTCGCTTGGCTGACGGTTGACCTCGAACATTCTCCCATCGATTGGAGCGACGCTGCCGTGCTGTTTGGCGCAATCGCCGATGCCGGCTCCGTCCCGTTAGCGCGCGTGCCGCGAGGCGACCACGATCATATCAAGCGCGTGCTCGACGCGGGGGCGTGGGGGATCGTAGTCCCCATGGTCGACACCGTGGAGGAGGCACGGGCAGCCATCGCGGCCGCCAAATATCCACCCGTCGGCAATCGCTCGGTCGGCGGTTCGCTGCACGCGGTCAACTTCGACGCGACGTCGAGCGAATACTACAAACGGGCGAACGACGAGATCCTCGTAGTGCTGCAGACCGAATCCCCGCGGGGCGTCGAGAACGCCGAGGCCATTTACAGCCTGAAGGGGGTCGACGCGATCTTCGTCGGGCCCAACGATCTCACCGCTCAAATGCGCGACGCCAATGGGAACGACCCAACTCCCGAGGCTTTGGAGGCGATGCTGCAGCGCGTGCTGGCCGCTGGAAAGAAGGTCGGCACGCCGGTTGGATTGCACGTGCAAACGGTCGAAGCAGTCCAAAAGCGCGCCGCCGAAGGCTGGCAGTTCATCGCGCTGGGTAGCGAGCTGCGGATGATGGTCTCCGAGGCCCAACGGCTCGTGACGTCCCTCGATCTTAAAGGCGGCTCCGGAGAGATCGCCCGCTATTAACCGTCCGCCGGGAGCAGAACATCCCTCGAGTTTTGCTGGTCTTCGAGTTCGGAACCCTCAATGGCGGCGAGCGATCGATGCTGGCCGTCTTGCCGCATTTCGTGGGGAGCGATCTCGAATTTGTGGCTCTGGCGCCGTCGAACGGGCCGCTTATCGGCGAATTGGGCAAGCTTGGCATTCCGGTCGTCAACTTTCAGTCAGTTGACGAGAGGGGCGAACGCCAATCTCCGCCGCAACTCGTGGACGAAATTCGCACCGCAGCGACGCGCGTGCGGCCCGATCTCATTCACGCCAATAGCCTGGCGATGGGCCGCCTTTCGGGGCCGTTGGGCGTAGAACTAGGCATCCCTGCGACCGCGCACCTGCGAGACATCGTCGGTTTGTCGCAGCGATCCGTCGAACAGCTCAACGCGAATCGCGCCTTGGTGGCGGTGTCGCAAGCCGTTCGTGACTTCCACGCCCAGCAGGGGGTCGAGGCCGCCCGCATGCACATCGTTTACAACGGAATCGAGGTAAAGCGATATTCGCGGCCATCGAGTTGCCTGCGGCTCAGAAACGCATTGGGGCTGCCATCGGATGCATACCTCGTGGCCAACATCGGGCAGATTTGTCTCCGCAAGGGTCAGGACATCTTCGCCAAGGCGGCCGCGCTTGCCGCGCCCCAGATGCCGAATGCCCATTTCCTGCTGATCGGCGAACGCCACTCGGCGAAGACCGAAACCGCACTCTATGACGAAGCGATCAGCTTCGAATTCGCCATGGCCGGCCTGAATGACCGGTTCCATCGGCTCGGTTATCGATCCGACGTCGACGACTTGTTGCCTCAAATCGATCTGGTCGTCCATTGTGCGCGGCAAGAACCTTTCGGACGAATCTTGCTCGAAGCAGCCGCCGCCGAGCGACTGAGCGTCGCCACCAAAGTGGGCGGCACAGAAGAAATGCTCGTCGACGGTGAGTCGGCGATCCTCGTCCCCGCCGGCGAGCCTGCAGCGATCGCAGATGCGATGGTCCGCTCGCATCACGATCGCGCGCTCTCCGCACGGTTAGGCGCCGTGGCGCGAGAGCAGGTGGCCGCTCGATTCACGATCGAGCGATCCGCGCAGGGTCTCGCGGACGTTTGGCGGAAATCGCGACAACGCTGACTCAAGAATGACAAGCTCCTCTTTGAAATTGGGCGTGGAAAGGCTCACTGGTTTCGCGTCGGCCAATTGAGTTGCTTGCCTAGAAACTCGAATGTCCCGCGACCGTTAATGGTGTGCGGGCCGTTGAAGAATTCGATTTCGGTCCGGTCGCCCAGGCTGAGCTTGTCGTAAAACCGGCGGACTTTTGAATACTCCCAGGCGACCCATTCGTCGGGGGCGACGCCGTCGTCGTGACCGCGTTCGACCATGAAGGGTCGCGGGGCCATCAGGTAGGCCAGCTCCGCGTAGTTGGCGACGTGCCCCATGTTCCACTCAAACATTTCATATTCG
>DASPSM010000249.1:0-2507 GCA_035623955.1 Planctomycetaceae bacterium | reverse complement strand
CGCGGCCCGATGACGATCCCGCAGCGGAGTGCGCTCTCGACGAAGTACTCGAGTCGGGCCAGGGCCTCTGCGTGCGTCGTCCCCTCGAAGTAATGCAGCGCCGGGGCGCCACAATCTTGGGCCGATTTCTCAAGTCCTTCGCGCGCAATCGACACGGGGGGGCTCCTTGTCGGTCCGGCAGTCGCCTGTTATCAGGTAAGATCGGCAGTCGGCCCGGGCGAAAATAACCGCGGCAACTGCCGAGGGAATACTGGCTGGCGGCGATGACAAATCGCTTCTGAGGAAATCTCTTCTTAGTTCGCAAATTGAGAACGCGCCCCCCGCCGCGATTGGACTTGCGCCTGCGGCCGGACATCTCGAACCCTTCACCCGTCGATCCATGCAGCGTCGTAGCGTCAGTCCAGGGTCGCCCCAAGCAGCGTCAACTCACGCAGCGTCACCTTCACCGGTCTCGCCGTCATCACGGCGGGGTTTGCCGCTGTTGTTCGGCGTGCCGCTGGCTGTGTGCACGCTGGCGGTCTATTCACAGGCGTGGAGCCTGTCCTTTATCAATGTCGACGACCCAGTGTATGCCCAAGACCCGCACGTTCAAGCGGGGTTCTCGATCGAGGGTTTGCGGTGGAGCCTCGGCGTCCATGATTGCAACTGGATCCCGTTGACTTGGCTGTCGCTGATGCTCGACAGCAACCTGTTCGGCACAGGACCCGCCGGCTATCACGTCACGAACGTCCTCCTGCACGCGGCCAATGCGCTGTTGCTGTTTGCGGCGCTCTTGAGCGCCACGGGATACGCGGCCCGCAGCGCTTTTGTAGCCGCGCTGTTTGCCCTGCATCCCTTGCACGTCGAATCCGTGGCTTGGGTGGCCGAACGCAAGGACGTGCTGAGTATTTTCTTCGGTCTGCTGTCACTGTGGATTTACGCGCGCTCTACGCAGGTCGGCACAGGGCAGAGCTTCGCGAGAGCGTGGAGATTTGTCGGATCGTTTCTGTTCTTTCTCTGCAGCCTGATGTCGAAGCCGACCTTGGTGACGCTCCCGTTTGTTTTCTTGCTCCTCGATTACTGGCCGCTGGCCCGCTTCCAGTCGGTCGCGGAACGTCCCGCTTTGGCCAAAGGCCGCGCAGGGAACCGCAAGCGCAAGCCTGCCGAGCCGCAGGAAGTCACCCCCGCGTCGTTCAGCCGGCAATCACTGTTCAGGCGGCTTATCGAGAAGATTCCGTTTTTCGTGGCAGCAGCGGCGTTCTCGGCGATCGCCATTTACGCTCAGTCGCAGGGGGGCGCGATGACGGCCCAGTTTCCTTTCTCCTCGCGCTGGCGAAACGCCGTCTGCGTTTACCTGGCTTACCTCGAAAAGGCGGCCTATCCAGTCGACCTGGCGATGTACTACCCGCACCGCGGGTCCGAGATTGGCTGGATGAGCCTCGGCATCGCGGCCTTTGTGCTGCTGGCCGTCACGGGAGTCGCGATCGCGTTTGTGCGGCGTTATCCCTTTTTGTTCGTGGGCTGGTTCTGGTACCTGGGCTCGCTTGTGCCGATGATCGGACTGGTGCAGATCGGCAGTCAGCAAATGGCGGATCGTTACACCTACTTTCCGCTGATCGGGATCTTCATCTCGGTCACGTGGATTGTAGCCGAGTTGGCGCCTGCGGGACTCATTCATGATCGAGTGATGCCGATGGCGGGCCTGGCGTGGCTCGCGCTGCTCTCGACGATCTCATTCAGCCAGATCAGCTATTGGCACGACAGCGTGACTCTCTTGCGTCATACGCAGTCCTGCACGCCCGACAACTCAACGATCCACGAATTCCTCGGTTCGGCACTGGTTGGCGAACGTAATTTCGAGGAAGGCGTGCCCGAGTACCAGGCCGCCATCCGCATTGCCGGAAACTACGCGCCGCTGCACGTCGATCTGGCAGAAGCGTACGAACTTCTCGGCCGAACGGGCGATGCCTTCGCTGAGTATCGGGCGGCCGCTGAGATCGATCCTCGATCGGTCGACGCCGTTAATGGGATCGCGCGGATCCTGATCGATCGCGGAGAACTCGACGAAGCCCGTCGCCAGTTGGACCGAGCCCGCGAGATCGAAGCGGACAACGCTTTGACGTACGCCAACCTGGCCTCGCTTGCCGTGAAGACGGGCGACTTTGCCGGTGGTCTCGACTACGCCGAGCGCGGACTGAAGCTGAATCCCGCGCTGTACCTGTGCGATCTGCGGGCCGCACAGGCTTTGCGCGGCTTGGGTCGCTTCGACGAAGCCGCCCAGCGACTTTCACGGCTCGCCCAGATTGCCCCGACGGACGCGTTCGTCCAGCAAGAACTCGCGCAGACCCTGGAACTGAAGCGGGCCTCATCCGGAAAATAGATCGATTCGTGAAGGCACATCGATGACGGACCGCTACTACGCTCCCCACCTGAGCGACGCCGAATCGTGCGAGCTCGAAGGGGCCGAATTCCATCACCTGTCGCACGTCATGCGCGCGGGAGTGGGCGATCGGATCGTCGTCTTTGAC
>DASPSM010000672.1:0-6262 GCA_035623955.1 Planctomycetaceae bacterium | reverse complement strand
CCGAAACCGACGGTGAGCACTTTGGGGCCGGGCTCGACCGTGACGTCTTCTTCCGGCCAGGCAGGCGAACGAGCCAGGCCCGGCATCGACGCTTTGATCGCGGGATCGCGGATCTGAAACTTGACGAGCGCCTTGGACTCTGGGCCGCGTCCCTTGTTCTCGATCGCCTGTCGGGCGGCTTCCGCCGGTGCCTGGGCGACCGGTGGCGCTTCGGCATTCGCGTTGTCGTTTTTGACGACTTCTTTTCCCTCGCGGTCTTCGGAAACAATCGGCGGTTCCTGGTCAAACGCGATCACGACCTTCGAGTCGGCGAGCGACACCACGACGGTTCTCTGACGGCCCTTGGCGATTGGGAATCGCTGCCTGGCGACGACGGCCCCATCCCGAGTGACCGTCAGCTCATTTTCGCCCGGATCGACGGTGAACTTTTCTCGGTCCGGGCCCTCCACCGCGTGGCCGGCTCCCTCGAGCGCGACCGACAGGCCCGAGTCCTGCACGTCGATGGTGACCACGGTCCGGTTCACATAGACGGCGATGGCCCAGCTGAGTGCCGCAAACACCGCCAGTCCGAACGCCAGCGCGCCCCACGGCACCCAGCCACCGTCTCGCCACGGTTGGTCGAACCTCTGTGACCGGAGCAGGCGCGCCACGCCCCCGGGCGCGGAAGCCGAAAGCGTGCTCTGAACCTCGAGCGCGCGATGGTGTCCCGGTTTCAGCCTCAGCAGCGCCTCCACTTTGGCCAGCGCGGAGCGCCGATCGTTGAGCCGCATCGCCTCGTCGATCTCGCAGACCAGGAAAACGACGTCATCGGCCTTCTTTTCCGCGGTTTCCAAGAGGCTCTGGAGCGGGGCGGTTCGCACGGCCTCGGGGAGCTGTTTGACGATCTGGACGACCTGGTCATAGTCGTGGCGGGCCAGACACTTGCGGCTCAGCTCCTCGAGAGAGCCCAGCTCTTCTTGGGTGAACGTCGTCTTACGAGGCGGCTGGACCGGCTTCTGCACGCCCCGCTGAGAGCCGGACGAGGCGGCCAACTCCGCGCCGGACTGCGCGCCGGACTGCGTTGCCGCTTTGGCCGGATTGCGCAAAATCGTCGCCAGTTCGTCAGCCACGGCCGCCAGAGTGGGGAAGCGATCCGAGGGGTTCTTCGCGAGCATCTTCAGGCAGACCGCCTCGGTCCGCGAGTCGAGCCCCGCGCGGATTTGGCTGGGGGGAGCCGGGGGCCTGGTGATAATCTGACCGAGCACCGCGGCCGTCGACCCGCGGAACGGCAGCTGGCCCGTCAAGAGTTCGTAGAAGATCACGCCGAGGCTGTACTCGTCGGCCAAGGGCCCGATTTTGTCGGACTCGCCGTCGACTTGCTCGGGCGACATGTAGGCCGGCGTTCCGACGAGAGTTCCCGTGTGCGTCAGACGCGACTCGTCTTCGGGGGACGCCTGGCGGGCCAGGCCAAAATCCATGATCAACGGTTCGCCGCGCTTGTCGACGATGATGTTGGCCGGCTTCAAGTCGCGATGCACGATTTTGTGCTCGTGGGCTTCCTCGAGAGCCTGTGCGAGCTTGCGGACCAGAATCAGGATCTGCCGTTCCGATTGCGGATTGCTCGGGTCCGTGAAGGCGGAGAGCGGCCGACCTTCGATATAGGCCATCGAGAAATAGTGCGTTTGGTCGATCTGACCCACGTCGTAGACGGGGCAGATATTGGGATGTCGCAGCGTCGCCGCCGCCCGCGCTTCCCGGTAGAACCGCTCCAACAGCTCGCCCGTCGGCTCGTGCGCAAAGTGCGGAGTCTTGATCGCCACGAGCCGCCGGAGTTGGCTGTCTTCAGCGAGGTAGACCGCGCCCATCGCTCCTTCGCCCAGGGGGCGGACGATCGAATAGCGTCCAAAGTTGCCAGAGAGCCGTTTGTCGGCTTGCGAGATCGGCTCAAGCAGGTGTTGCGGCTTGAGCGTCGCTGCGACGTCGACCGCGACGGGTTGCGTCGCGTCGTTCGCGCGCTCCGAACGCGTTACGTCGTCGGCCAGTTGTCGGAGCTTCTGTTCGGTCTCGATCAGCTCGCGCAGCTCGTCGGCGATTTCGGCATGCCGGGCGATGAATTGCTCGACGTCGAGCGATTCGCCGCGGTCAAGCTGCTCGATATACTCCCGCAGCGCAGCTTCAATTCGCGGGTCGTCCGATTCGGCGGGAGGGGGCGGTTCTGTCACGAGTGTCCGCTTCGACAGTCGCGCGACGGCGCGCACAGTTTGTCGCCGCCAACTGGCCGCGGCCAGGCGGCTCAGCCCGTTGATTGTGTCGCAATTGCGACCGAAATTCCATTTTTCGAGCGGATCCGCGGCAACCGCCGCGATCGCCGCCTGACCCAAAGTTCGCTCGCTACAGACGCGCGATGCGTTGTTCGAGATCCATGGCTTCTCCGAAAGTGTGTTGTCGACCGAGGCGGCATTCGCGCTTCTAAAGCGTCGCCTGAGCAACGCCGCTGTCTGCCAGGCCGCTCTTGTAAGCCACGGCTTTGATGGTCATTCCCGGTTGGGCCGTGATCGTGCCGCAGTAGACGTAGCCGCGCGTCCGCGTCGGCGTCGTGCCGTCCAGCGTGTAGCGGTACCAGGCGCCGGGCGTTGTCGAGCTGAGGTGGATCGGCGTCGGCTTGGAGATCGGTCCCGAGCCAACCGAAAACGTCGGCGTGTCCGCGGGCGTCGTCCCCTCTTGATAGAGGCCGCAGTCGGGATAGTTTTCGACGATCTCCCACGCGAGCCGCTGGATCACGCGGGCCTGCGCCGCGGTGAGCGTGGTGCCGACGGGGAGGAGTTTGCCCTCGGGCGACTGACCCGTGAAGGCGGCGCACCAGACGGCGTCGACCAGGTAGCAGCCGGCCGGATTCACGTGCACGATGTCTTCGAAGAAGGTGCGATAGAAACTCTCCTCGCCCGGCGGCACGCCCGGAAATTGGTTCTTATCGATGAGGTTCCGCGCCCAGCCCAAGGCGAGCGAGCAGGGGAGGATCCGCGCCGGCTTCTCCTCTTTGCTTGGCACGTTCAGGCGATGCTCGACCTCTTCGACATACAAAAGCATCGCCGACATCGATTCTTCCCACGTCGCCGCGGGGAAGGTCTTCTTCATCTGGTAACTGGGGACCTGCCCGCGGTCGCTGGGGCGGCGACGGTCGCGCTCCACCCACTCGGCATACAACCACGGCTGCACGTCGGGCGACTTCTCACGGACGAAGTTGATGAAGTTCCGCTCGTACTCGACCTCCTCGTCGATATTGAAGTCGCGCGGCTGCAGCGTGAAATGGGCCAGCGGAAATTGCGTCTTGGCGTACTCCTGCGCGAAGCGGTCTTTTTCCGGCCCCTCCTTGGCTTTCCAGAGCCTGACCGTGTAGGCGCCGCCGATCAGAAACCACGAGGCCCGATTCTCGATCCCCGCCGTCCTGGCAAATTCGCGAAACCGCACGGCGTTGCCGGTGAGGCTGTTGCCGACGTGAAAGGTGTTGAGCGTGACGGGCGACGCGCCGACGAAATAAGTTGCGTACGAGACAGGACTCGGGGCCAGACCCTCTTTGAAGCCAACCGCGGAAATCGTTGTGAGCCCCGGGACAGGAATCGGTTCGCTGTAGAGGGCCCCCTGGTCGGGGCCGGGCGTCGTGCCGTCGAGCGTAGAGCGGATTGTCGCGCCGGGCGTGGGGCAGTTGAGCTCGATTTCTTTCCTGAGCGTCACCACCTTGCCGAGGTGCGCGGAGAACGCGACTCGCCGCGTCGACGCCTGGTCTCCGAGGTCCACTCCGAGAAAATGTCCTTCGCCCGCATCCTGGAATCTGGGTCCCTCCAGCTGGCGCGAACCGCTTAAAAACATGAGCTGAAGGTCGTTCGGATGCAGCTCGCGCGGCGAAACAAACCGGACCCAGCGGTACGGGACGGCGTTCTTGAACGGCACGGTCACCCACTGCTGGACCGGCGCCTCGGCAGTGATTTCGGCCAGCGGCTGAAATCCCGCGAACGGCGAAACGTTCGATCCCTCAAAGCGGCCCCCGATCAGTAATTTTTCGCGCTTGGGTCCCAGGAAGAAGCGCGCGGAGTCGACAGCAACCGGAACGGCCGGCTGGGGAGGCTTCTTCCCCGATCGATCTTTCGGCGGCTCGGCCGCACAGACCGCGGATGCCAGGATGACCACGCCTGCCGCCACGAGCACGAAGGAGACTCCCGCCATCCGTCGCCGTAGGTTATGGCCTTTTCGCAATAACTCGTGTCGCCCCGCTTTGGCTTCGATTACAAGACGACCCATCCGCCCATTTTCGGTTCGTACATAACGTGACGTTCAACGGTTTTCGTCCATTTGTCGCCGGTGAAGACCAGCGAGACCTTGAACGCATTCTCTTGTTTTTCACCCTCTTTGGAGTAGGCCGGTAAGACGTTCGTAATCGTGATTGAATTGATCTTGTCGCCGATGTGAGGATAAGTGACCTCCCCCGTTGGATCAAGTTTCATCAACTGTTTGTCTGTTCGTTGACCTCCAAGGTATCGGTCAATCTGCTCTTGCATGTAGTTGCGAGCATCGTCCGGCGTCTTTTCATCAGTTTGGGCTTTTTCAGCGACGGGTGCCACGGATTTCTTCGCCGGAGTATTCTGTATGTCGCATCCCACAAATGAAGCGGCCACAAAGGCGACGACCGCTAGATTACGAAACATCACGTTCCCCCTTTCCATAGACGTTCCCCCTCGAACATCGGGCGTTGTAACTAATGTGTCGCACAAATCCTCGTTCTTTGCGATCCCGCGCCAAGGCAGCATGGCACCTGGGACAACGGTAGTTGTTCTTTTCCGCCTCACTCGTCTTCATCGCATTAACTCCCGGCCAAGGAATCTTGCCTGAAACCTGGAACGCTTGGTCCTCTATCTTTGCGACCACGATACTCATCCCCTATTAGACTAAGCCCTCACACATTCTTACCGACCGGGCTTTGCCCCAAATCGGTTTCTGAGGCAACCGATGGGCAAGAGACCATTTTGCCCCAAAATCCGCCTCGCAGGTTCGACTAACAGACAAGCGGGCGTGTGAACTACGGACTGCTAACGGCAGCCGAAGGCAAACACACTCATCGGTTCCGTCCTCGCCAGAAACCGTCCTCAAAACCCTTCATGTAGTCGCCGTATTCCTCGGTGCCCATTTTGCTTAACGGCATCCCTTGTTCACCCTTCGTCATATCTCCGAGTCGCCACTGTATCTGCCTATACCCCTCTAAATCGTTCGAGCCAGTATTTCGGGCTGACGTTCCCGCCATTAGTCCCGACTCGTATCCGGCTCGATATGCTGGGCTGCCCCCAATCCCGGGACTGTGTCGCAGCAGAAAGCCGATCAACACAATCGCTGCAACGATTCCACAGACGACCTGCGTTATCCTACTGTTCTCTCTCGACGACTTTTTCTTCTTCCCGCTATTCGCCTTTGGGGGATTTGCTTTTTCGCTCGACGAGGTTGGCTGACCTTGTTTCGGCTTCGGCTGCCTGCTTGCGATCGCCTTCTGGCGTGCCACGTTCGGGTCGTCTTCGTCGGCTTCAGATGCCGCCGTTCCCTGACGTGCTGGAAGCGGCGGCGGTTCCGTTTCGCCGTACTCTTCTTCACTCAGATCAGCCCACTCATCCTCAACTGGCTCTAATTCAACGTTCGAGACAGGCACGGAGACGGGTTTTCGACAAACTCGACATTTGCCCGTGCGTCCCGCCGCCGAATTCGGGACACGAAGTTCGTTGTGACAGGAAGGGCACTCGAAGACGATCACGCCGTCACCTACATCGCCTCGGAATCAAACAACAACCTCGTTTGGAACCTGAACGGCTCAGGCACGCCAGCGAAAACGCTGGGTCGGAGATGTAACCAATAACCGCAAACGCTCGTCGTTGGCTGCGGCCCACGCATCGCATTGCCGCCCAGTCGTTGTTGCGCTTGCCCGCGAGGAGGTACCGCGCCCAATCGACGACCGCCGGGGCTGCCGGCTCGGCTGACTCCTTTGCCCGTCGATCTTTCGGCGGCTCGGCCGCACAGACCGCGGATGCCAGGGTGACCACGCCTGCCGCCACGAGCACGAAGGAGCGACCGCAACTTGTCATGGAGAGATCCGTGTTGTTGAAATTCGAATGACAGTAGTGCCAAGTTCGGGTGATTGATCTTGGAGAACGCAAGGCTCCTCCCGAGACTGGTTTGTGCCAACGAACCAGAAGCCCAAGGAGGGAGCCCATGCGTTCAGGTGCGAGTCATACCATATCGAGTCGCG
>DASPSM010000229.1:0-4698 GCA_035623955.1 Planctomycetaceae bacterium | reverse complement strand
GGCCTGCGCTCCGCCGGCTCCTCCCCCGAACGAGAACGAATCAGTATCCAAGCCGGCCCGCTTCAGGAATTCGCGTTCGAGCTCCATTCCGTCTTCCAGACGTCGTTTGCCATGTTGGACTGCGATCAAGAGCGGCAGCGTACTCGCATGCAGATTGTGACTGCACTTGAGCACCAACCGGGCATTCTCCGAGAATGGCGGCGAGCATAGCACGGCAACCCGGACCAATCCGGTGTTGTCGCCTTGTCTGGGCAACAGGTTCGCCGGGTTGTCTTCGAGCGCCGATGCGGAGACGGCCACGCCGGAGCGCTGGAGGGCTTCGATAAACAGCGTGCGGGCCCATTTCGCCGCGTCTGCGACCTCCTGGACGCAAACAGCGGGAGCGTGCTCCGCGGCAATCCGCCCTCGCACGACGAATCGATTGTCGCCAACCGGGTGGCAGTCGATCTTGGTCTCGCCACCGGCCGCGACCGTTTCGACATTCGCATCGACCTCGAGCGCGACCGATCGGGGCCGCCATTCGATTTTTGCCGGCGAGCCTTTCTTCGTGGGGGTGATCGTAAAGTCAATCGCGTTGTCGTTGACCATGATCGGCGTGAGCCGCGAGGGCCCACTTCCGGTGCCGGTCGCAGGGTCGAACGCCCGGGCGTCGATGATGACCTGCCCGCGCACCTCGCGGATCCCGGCGGCTGCGACCTGTTTGGTAAGCGCGTTCAATCCGCTAAGCGGATCAGCGGCCGTGAGTACCGAACCGGTCGTGACATTCGCGTACGTGTGGTCGGTATTCTTGAACTCGATTTCGTCCTTGGCCGTGGTTCGGCCGCCGAGCGTCGGATCGCCAACGGCTACCAGGATCAAGTCGCCATCCAACACCCCCTTGGCGTCCACCCCACCACGCCGATAGACCGGCGTCTCGAAGCGATAATCACTGCCGAGCGAATCCAAAGCAGCTGCCACCGAATACAGTTTGGTTGTCGACGCGGGTGGAAAGAGCAAATCGGCATTGAGCTCGTAAATCACGTCGCCCGTGGCGCGATCGGCAACGAGCATGCCCCAATGAGCGTGTTTGAACCGCGCCTCGTTGATGACGGCCCGAATTTCAGGCGACAGTTTCTCTCTCGCGCCGGCATCTGGGACCGATGGCGCCCCGCGCAATTGGTGTCCGCATACGGCGCAAAACAGCGCATAACTTGCCAGGGTGAGCCCAATGGGAGCGCATGCCGTCTGAATCAAGCGATTTCTTCTGTTACTTCTGTTGTTCATTCGAGGTTCTTACTTCATCCCATGCCGACCAGACGAAAGAAATTTAATTTGAGCCAAGCATTGCCGTGGGCTGCAGGCATTCAGTTCTGTGTCCACGTGCCGTCGACGAATCGCCACATCTGCCCAGTGGGGTTCGCATCGCGTAGCGCTGGCGGCAGCCGGTGCGGACGCACATTGTCGTAGCACTCTAGCATGGCGAACCTCAATAGTGAGGCCGGGATGCCAACAGCCGTAAATCCCGGGTGCCCGGTTGCCGGAAACGGTCCGCCGTGATTCATGGCGGGGCTGACGGCAACACCGGTCGGCATCTTGTCGTTCAGCAGCCGGCCCACTCGTGCCCGCAGCAGGGGAGCGACGCGCTCGTAAAGCGCGTCGTCGGCACCGCCTCGATGACTGTAGATGCAGCCCGTAAGGTTCCCCTCGAGCGTGCCGACAATTTGCAGCAACTGCTGCTCGTCCTTGGCGACGACGAACAGCGACTCGTTGCCGAACGCCTCGGTCTGCAGCGCCTCGGCATGAGCGAGCAACGTCTCGCCGTCGACCCGCAAGAGCGTGTTCTCGCAACGGATGGCCGGGCCGCTTTGGGGGTTGCCGCCAATAACCGACCGCGCTCCGGCCGCGACGAGGGCGCGGACCGATTGCACCAGATTGCGTTGCACGCCTGCGCCGAGCAGCGTGCCGGCCGGCGCCTGCGCAAACCGCTGTCGAACCGCCTCGACGAATTTTTCGCCCGTCTCGTTGCCAATCAGCACGACCAGTCCGGGGTTGGTGCAGAACTGGCCCGTTCCCATCAGACAGCTCGTGGCAAATTCCTGCGCCACGTCTTCCAGCCGCTCCTCGAGCGCGCCGGGCAGAATGAATACCGGGTTGATGCTGGAAAGCTCCAGGTAAATCGGCTTGCCCGCGCGGTCAGCTGCCTCTTTCAAACGCAGCCCGGCCTGCCGTGAACCGGTATATCCCGTCGCTCCGATTAAAGGATGGGCGACGAGCCGCTCTCCGTCGGAGTGCGATGTCCGATAGATCAACTGCACAAACCCAGAGGGCAAGTCGGTCTCGAGGGACGCCTGGTGAGCTTCCTCCGCCAACAGCCGCGACGTACCCGGGTGAGAAGTGTGCCCCTTGGCGATCACCGGGTTGCCAGCCGCGATGGCGGCTGCGAAGTCTCCCCCCGCGGCACCGTTAAAGGCAAACGGAAAATTGTTCGGCCCGAAGACGACCACTGGGCCAATCGGCGCGTACATCGAGCGGATGTTGGCTTTGGTGTCGATCGTCGCCTGGACCCACGATCCATCGCGGGCTGCGGCGGCCGCCTGCCGCAGCTGGTTCACCGTCCGCGGCAACTCGACACTTTTCAACCGCGGCTCGACCGCCAGCGCCGTTTCAGCGTGGGCCATTGCGATTAGTTCGTCGGCCCGTTTTTCGAGCCGAGCGGCGAAAGCGTCGAGAAAGGCGGCAAACCGCTCGCCCGCCCAGCCGCGCACGCGCCAAGCTGCCGCCGAGGCGGCCCGAACGGCGCGCTCGATCTCGTTCCACGGGCTGACGGGATACTCGCCGGGGAGCGTTTGACCTGTTTGTGGATTAACCGCCTGAAACGTCTCGCGGCCCGTCGACTCGCCCCAGGCCCCGTCGATTAACACTTTTTCCACGTTCATCGGCGATCTCCGCAGTAGCTTGCCTCGCTCTTAGATTAGTGCGAACGTCGGTCCAAGGTCCATTGTCTGTCCAAAGGAGTTTGGGCCCAAGCCGGGGCTGGCGGTTCGGACGTGTTCTTGCCACAATCGTCCAAATCTTCTCAGTTGCGGGCCCGTCCGGTTCGCGAAAGTCAACGGATGTCCAAGCGCTACATCATCACCCTGATGGCGGCCAACCGCGTCGGGATTCTCGCCGCAGTCACGACCTCGCTGGCCGAGCTGGGGGGCGACATTCAGGAAGTCAGCCAGACGGTGATGCAGGGATTCTTCACGATCATCATGTCGGCGGAGTTTCCCGAGCATCGCGATCCCTCGGTCATCATCGATCACATCCGCGGCGTGTGCCGGCCGTTCGGGGTGGAAGTCAGTCTCAAGGATCCGAAGCTCGAAACGCTGCAGGATCTGCCCGCCGAAGGAATCGAGAAGTATTTCCTCACGGCCGAAGGCGAGGACAAGCCGGGGATGATCCGCCAGATCTCCGCACGGCTGGCCCAGGAAGAAATCGACATCACCGACGTCTTCGCGCGGAGAGCAGACAACGGCAAGACGTTTGTGATGGTGATGGAACTGGCAGTGCCCGGCGGCGTTGACGCGCTGGCCCTGCAGCGGGAACTTGAGCAGCTCGGCAGCGCCGTCGGATTGTCGGCCGCCTTGCAGCACGAGGACATCTTCAGCGCGACAAACGATCCGCGCCCCGTTCGGCTGTCGATGCGACTCCGCCGCTCGCTGACGCCGAAGTCCGAAGCGGCCGCCAAAATGCAGTAAGCTGCGGGACCCAGCCCATCCTTTCTCATTCGCTGTTGGCCGCCTATCCTGTCTGAAAACGGCAAGCGTTTCTCTAGCAATCTTCACTTCAACTGGCACAGTCGCCGGGAGCCCGAGAACCGACCATGTCGCAGACGGAAGACATCCTTTCTACGCTCCGCATGGTCAAGCAGGAGAACCTCGACGTCCGCACGGTGACGATGGGAATCAACCTGTGCGGCTGCATCGACCGCGACCCCGGCAAGACCTGCGAGCTGATCGCCATGACGATCCGCTCAGCGGCCCAGAAGCTCAAAGAAACCTGCGCGACGGTTTCGGCCCGCTACGGCATCCCGATCGTCAACCGCCGTCTGGCCGTCACGCCGATTGCGCGGATCGCCGATGGGCACGACGTTGACGGGCTGGTGCGGATCGCGAAAACGCTCGATGAGTCGGCCGAGGCCGTGCAGGTCGACCTCATCGGCGGGTTTTCGGCGCTGGTGCACGCTGGCATGACGGCTGGTGCGGTCAAATTAATCGAGAGCCTGCCGGCCGTGCTTTCGACGACTCAACGAGTCTGTGCCTCGGTGAACGCGGCTTCGACCAAAGCGGGCATTAACATGACCGCCGTCGCCCTGTTGGGCCGGAAGATTCTCGAGATCTCCCAGGCGACGGCTAACCGCAACGGGTTCGGTTGCGCGAAGCTCTGCGTCTTCGCCAACGCGCCGGACAACAATCCCTTCATGGCCGGCGGATTCCACGGAGAGGGCTCACCCGACACAGTGATTCACATCGGCGTCAGCGGCCCGGGCGTAGTCAAGCGCGCCCTCGAACGCCTGCACGACGCGGCCCCCGATTGCAAACTCAACGATATCGCGGAAGAAATCAAATCGACTGCGTTCCGCGTGACGCGCGTCGGCGAGCTGATCGGTCGCGAGGTGGCGGAACGCCTGGGCGTGCCGTTCGGTATCGTCGATTTGTCGCTGGCGCCGGCGCCGAA
>DASPSM010000196.1:0-6808 GCA_035623955.1 Planctomycetaceae bacterium | reverse complement strand
GGCGGCCGACTCGGAGCCGGCAGCCACCACCATCAAGTCGCGCTGGTACTCGAGAATCTGATCGACGAACTCGTCCAATTGCACGCCGCCGGCAAGCGCCTGCTCGAGCAACTCCAGCACGCGTGCCGGCTGGCGGCCGATGATCGCCTCGGCCATTTCGATCAACCGCTCGTCACTGGCCGTGCCGAGCAGCTGGTGCACATCTTCAACCGTGATCGACTTGCCGCCGTAGGCCAGAAGCTGGTCGAACAGCGACTGGCTGTCGCGCATCGACCCGCCGGCCCGCCGAGCAATCAGCTCCAGCGCGGCCGGCTCGACCTGGCGCTTCTCGGCTTGGGCAATCTCGCTCAGCCGCTCGGCGATTTTTTGCGTGGCAATGGCGGCGAAATCGAACCGCTGGCAGCGCGAGAGGATCGTCTCGGGGACTTTGTTGGGCTCGGTCGTGCAGAAGATGAACTTCACGTTGGGGGGCGGCTCCTCGAGCGTCTTCAACAGCGCGTTGAAGGCCTCGTTGGTGAGCATGTGCACTTCGTCGATGATGTAGACTTTGTACGCGGCCCGCATCGGCTTGACGCCGACGTTGGAGCGCAACAGCCGCACGTCATCGATGCGGCGATTCGAGGCGCCGTCGATTTCCAGCACGTCGACGTCGTGCCCGGCGGCGATCGCCTGGCAGATGTCGCAGCGATTGCACGGCTCGGCATCGCGGGCGTTGGGGCAGTTGAGCGCCTTGGCCAGAATGCGGGCCATCGACGTTTTGCCGACGCCCCGCGCCCCCGTGAAAAGATAGGCATGCGCGACGCGCCCCGAGGCGATCGCGTTCTTCAGCGCCTGGGCAACGTGCGACTGTCCGACGACCTCGGAGAAGCTCTGCGGCCGGAACCGCCGCGCGAGCACCGTGTAATGCGGGGATGTTGCCTCCATCATCGCCTACTTCAGGCGGCCCGCCGCCGATTCGACAATCGTGCCCGTTCGACAGATTCCTGGTGCGGGCGCAAAATCGGGGGAAGGAAAGCTATCTCCGGATGCACCTGAAAGCCAACGCTTAGGGCTGCTCCGGTTAAGGCCTGACCCGGTTGGGCGCGGTCCCACCGCACTCGGAGATAGCTTTTCGTCCCCCGCGAGCGCGTTCACAATTGCTTAAGCATTATCCGCGGGTGTTCCAGACCGTTCAAGCGTTGAGAAGCAGAACGCGAATGGCCATGACGATCTCCCGCGGGCGATGCCCAGCGGATCGATCGCAGCGGATCTGCCGGCTGCGGATTTGCAGGACATGGATTTGCAGGACATTGCGAACGAGGCGATTTCATGCACTACCTCTACGGATCGAAAGCTGGGGCCGGCCGCAAGCTCGTCGCGACATTCGACTCGGAGGCGCAGCTCCTGGCCTACGTCGGCTGGGCGACGCTCAAGACGAATCCCGACGGCACCGCGAAGTTCGAGCAAGGCAGCGCGCTGGCCGGCTATCAACGCTGGGAGAAATCCGACGCGCCGTTGACCGGCGAGGACGCGACGACGGTCTTCCACAATCCGTCGCCCAACATGCTCTGAATCGCCGTGCGAAGCGGAGCTTCGGGAAAGTGCGGCCCCAAGCGGAGCTTGGGTCCGAGGTCAAATAGAATTTGAAGCACCGGCGGGCTTACACCCGCCGCTCGCCGCGTCATTGCGTCGCAGACGCTGCGCTGGCGTCCGGGGCGACAACGCGCAAGCCCCAATCTTTGTTGTTGGCGGGCACGTCGAAACCGCCCTGGTCGATGCCGTCGAGCCACACGCTCCAGACAACGGCCGCCGGGCGCGGGCCCGTTTCGCGGCGGTAACGAAACGGCTCTCCCTTGCCGAAGGGATCGATCGGAATCGATTTCAGATAGCCGTTTTTCACCAGCTCGTCGAGCGACGCGGGGAATTCGCGGTGCTCGCGGTAATGCAACTCTAACGCGAGAGCCAAGAGCAGCGCCGAGCGCCGGGTTTGAGACGTGTCGTTCGCCTGGATCGCATAATGGAGACTCCCGTTCATCATCTGCGGATCGCAGGCTCCGATCTCCAAGGCGGGCACCGGCACGACTCGCTGCAGGACCTTCTCAACGAAGGGGGCGCTTGTGACCGCCGAGCGCTCGATCTCTTCCGGTGGCCGCAGGTTCGGATCCGCGGTGCCGCTCGGATCGAGCTCGAAGAGTGCCAGCTTGCCAGGATGGACGGCCGTGCGCAGGTAGCGCGGCCGATCCGCCTGGGTCAGCAAGTTGGCAACCACCAGCCGCGCCGTGCGGCCAACTTGGGCCGGATAGCCTGAGTAGCGGAGCCACGCTGGGATCTCCGTCCCGCCAATGATTCCTTTCGTTGCGAACAGCCGGAGCCCGATGTATTCGAGCTTGATCGCGTCCGACGGGGGTGTCTCTATGCGGTCGACCGCCTCAACATCGCGGATGGCTCTACGCAGCAAGGCCGCATCGACGTTCTTGTGGCTCGACCAGATCACGCCGCCGCGAACACCAAAGTCCACGACCGCGCCTGCGATGAGCGAGCCCATCAGCGTCGCATGCATGGAGAGATGGCGGCTTGCGCGGAGCAAGTTCCGACAGCATTCCCAAGCTTCGGCCGGATGTCCTTCCGATAGAAGTCGCATCGCTTCAAGCCCCTCCAGTCGCGAGCAGTTTCGCAAGCTGATGACGTCGCCATCCAAAGGGCCGGTAGTCGCGACCTGATCGGGGGACAGTTGCAAGGACTCCTCGCAATCCGCCCCGCGCTTCCACTCGTCGAGGGCGCTGCGGTTGAGGGCCACCCATTGCCGCACGGCAGGAATGGCACGCGCCCACTCTTCCTCGGCCGCCGTTTCGCTGTCCCAAAAGTCCTTCGGCTGGATCGAGGGGTTAGCGTCGAGCACGTTCTGCTCGCTCACCAGCAATGCAACCACTTTGCGGTAATGAGTGAAGGCGTTCTTCTCGTCGGGCAGCGTGTAGGCGCGGAACGCCTCGAGGTCGAACGGCTCGCCGACGTCGGGCGTCGAGAGCAGCTCGATCGCGCGATAGCCGAGCGGCGCCGCGACGAGCAGGAGCACAATCGCCGCGATCACCTTGCGCGGCGTCAGGAGCCGCCAACGTCGGGGTTGCGCGGGCTGTTCGGTGGCAATGGACATCAGCGTGGGCCTGGCGTCGTTGCTTTAAGCTCGTTGGCGGTTGGGCCGGGAGGCTCGACGCACGCCAACTCTCTCAACGACGAAAAACGCAACACAGATCATAGCCCACGAGGCGCGAGCTTGAGGCGAGGTTACGAGCCGATCCGCTTCAATCCGCCGGGGGCTAACGCGAGTGCAGCGCGACGCGGTTGCCTTCGCTGTCGAGCACGATCGCGCGAAAGCCGTGGGGGCCGATCTGGTGCTTGGGCTGCACGACCTTGCAGCCGTTCGGTTCGACCTTGGCGACGGCGTCATCGAGCCGGCCGTTGCAATTGAAGTACAAAAGCAAGCCTCCCTCGGGCTGGGGATCGTTGGTCTTTTTGCCCGGCACCAGGCAGCCAGAAACGGCCCCCTCCTGGTCGTAGTTCGGCAAGAGGGCAAACGCCATTCCGGAGAAGTCCTGCTTCTCACACTTGCCGGCCAGCACGGCCGAATAAAAGCGAGACGCCCGCTCGAGATTCTGCACGGGCAGGTCAAACCAAACGGCGGTGTGGTCGGCCATGAGTCGTGTCCTTCTGGGTGATGTGGCGGAACACTAGTTTAACCGAGTTGGCTCCTCAAATAGAACTGCCGGCGGCCGCGAGGACAAGCACGGGAGCCGCGTGCACAGCTGGGATAGTTCCAGGAGCGGAGTCCGAGCAACGCGAATGCCCGGCTTCGCGCCTTTGGGAGGCTGGAGCCGGGCATCTGTAGTCAAATCCTACGACAGGTGGGCGACGCGGAATTACTTGTAGATCGAGGCCACCAGGCTGATCCGCTGGTCTTGGCCGGCGGCGCCGCTCAGTTCCTCGAAGCGACCGTAAAGGTATTCAATGCCGATATTGAAGGCGTAGTCAGTGTCAGCAGGCTGGCCGTTCTGTTGCGGCGGTTTTGTCGGGTCTGGAGCCTGGACCGTGCGGTGCCATTCGATGTTAGCTGACACGTAGTCGCCAAAACGGTAAAGAGTTCCCATTTTGCTGAGGGACTGACCCTCGCTGTAGAGCGTCGCATGGCCATATGAAACGACCGAGCGCCAGTGGTCCGCCCAGTTGTGGAGGTATCCGGCATAGTACCCTAGGTCCGGCAAAGCCTTGAGGTAAGTACCGTCGAGGACCGCATCATTTCCCATAGTCGCTGCATTCGCGGTAAGCGTGTGCAGGTCGTTGATATAGTGGGCGATTCCGACGCCGTAGGTGGCGGAGCCATAGAAGGCGTCTGGCAGAGTGGAGAAGGGTTGGAAGAACGTAAAGTGTCCGCTGAGGGACACGCCCCAACCAAAGGCTGACTCGTCAATCGCGTCGTTTCCCCACTCCAACCCAAGGCTACGCACGAGTCCTCCTGCTTGAATGTGCCAGGCCTCGTAGTACTGCGCTTTTGTCGGGTCAGTCCCGGCGTTCAGGTCATCCGGAGATTCTAGCATTTCGCCAATTTTGAACGTGCCGATCAAATCTGGGAACCGGGCGAACGTCGTCGCCGGCTGTTGGGGCGGGGCCGGTGGAATGGGTTTGGGAGGGCTAGGATTCGCGGCAATCTCGGGAATCGGTTGTTCGACGCTGGCGTTGATCGCATAGCCAAAGCCTGCCGTTTTCTGCGGCATCTGGTGTAGAAAATAGCTCAGTCGGCCTTGCCCCATGACCGTCCCGCCCTGTTGCAGGACGGTCACTCGGGAGTTAGGCCCAGCAAGGTCCAAGGTCGGCGGCAGAGCGTCGTTGTCTGCAAAGGCGGTCTCCATGGTGCCGAACACTAAATTGTCGATTTGGATAAAGGCTTGTTGGATTCCGGCAGTCGCGGACGCTGAGTTTTCGGCGTCGTAGGTCGAGGACTCGACCGCTGCGTACGCACTGAGCTTGTGGAGTCCGAGGTTGGACAGGCCAGTCCCATCGTCTGCGGTCGGCGCGTAGCTGAGTTGCATAGATAGCGTCGAGCCGCTTCCTTGGACCGACGTGTGGGCGGGGGTGCCAAAGAAAGGCTGGCCCTCCACAGGAATGGACGAGGGGAGAAATCCCCCAGCCGACGCCGCGCCGAGACGTGTGGTGTCTTCATTGACGGCGGCTCTTGCGGTGGCATTGGTGTCAAATGAGAAGTTTGTACTATAGGACAACTGCTGGGTGGTGGTGCCGTCGGCTGCATAGACCGTCGCCGTCGCCTTCGGCTCTTGTGGATCCGGCTGGTGAGCGTGGCCAGGAGCGTGCGATTCGGCGGTGCTCGACGAGGCCATCACCCGCGTATTGTGATTCAATCCCGCCCTTTCCAGATTGAAGTTTTTGGCTGGAGCTCCGTTGGCCCTTCTAGCACCTGGAGCCGCTCGCATGATTGAATCGCTCGTGGCCGACGACGACCACGGTAACGCACCGATTGTGCCAATTCCGAAGAAGTCGATGAGCGGTTGCTGATCGGTGAGAGATCCCTGATAAGAACCCTGATTCGGCGGAGCAAACACGGTCGACGGGTTTGTCATGTTTGTCATGTAGGTTTGGCCCTCTGGCGCCGGCGCCGGCGGCACCTGCTGGTCCGATACAAGTGCCATTGGCTGCGAGGGGCTGGCTGGAGGGTCAGGCGCTTGGGCGAGGGCCGATCGCGTGCACGTCGCAGAGGCCCCGATGACAAGCCAACACAGCACGGAGCGGCCGCGGCTTATCAAATGCCGCCGAGTTGCGTTTCCGACGAAGTCCGAGCGCAGCGCCATCTCAATGTCCCCCCAAAGGTCGCAAGTTTGGAAGTAGCCAAACTTCGCGCGCGCATACCAATTTGCGGCGCGGGGCTAAATCCGAAGTTGCGTCGCTGCCGGGAGGACGAATCGGCCTTTGGCGGCCGCGAGATGGACGAACGCCCAGCAGTGTTCGCGGCTGAATTTATCGTCATCTTCGGATCGACCCCTTTAATTGGCTCTTCAGGAAAATCCGGAATTAGCCTCAAGGCCGGCAGTTTCGGTCGAGGTTGTCCGAGCATTTGCCGGCCCAACTGCGAGCGGTTTAAGATGGCGGAGCCGACCGCCGACGCGCCGGCATCTCCAGATCCTCGCCCGCAACCTCCCGCCAGGAGTTCCTGCCGTGACTGACTCTTTCCAGGTTTCTCGTCGTTCCTTTTTGCAGACGACCGGCGGCGTGCTTGCCGCGACGGCCCTTTCGGCCCAGAGCTACGCGCGGGTGATCGGTGCGAACGACCGCATTCGCGTTGGTTTCGTGGGGGCGGGCGGGCAGGGAATGTCCCACATTGGGACGATCCGCGACCTCGAGAAGCCGAACAACGTCGAGGGGATCATCGTTGCCGATTGCTGGAAGACGCGGGCCGACGAGGGGGCCGGCCGATTCGACGCAGCCAAGGCGGTCCAGGATTACCGGGCGGTCCTCGACAACAAGGACGTCGATTACGTCACGATCGCCGTCCCCGAGCATTCGCATTCGATCGTGACGATCGCCGCGCTCGATGCCGGCAAGCCGGTCTACGTCGAAAAGCCGATGACCCACACGATTCCCGAGGGGCTGGCCGTCGCGAAAAAAGTGAAAGAGACGAAGCTGCCGCTGCAGGTCGGCGTGCAGGCGATGTCGGACGACAGCTATGCGACCGCGGGCGAGGCGATCCGCGCGGGCGTGCTTGGAAAGGTTGTGCAGGCTCAGATCGAATACGTCCGCCGTTACGATCGGCAGGGCCCATGGCGGG
>DASPSM010000189.1:0-4224 GCA_035623955.1 Planctomycetaceae bacterium | reverse complement strand
CAACCCATGATGGATGTGTCGGCCCCAGAGGAGCCGATAAAAGGGCGTGGCCAGGTCGTAGTGCGTGCGGATCACGCGTTTTTCGACGGTCGGACACGAAATCATCCGTCATGCTCCTGATCGAATCCCGCGAAAAGCCTCGCGCGGCCTGTCGGCTGCGAGTCCTCTATCGAGATCGAGAAATTACTGTTTAATCCAAAGGTCGCCGTAGACCGTCAGCACATCCCCCACCCCGACGGCGCCGAGTGCCTTCTTGAAGGGCCGAATTTCAAAGTCAGTCTGTCGCAGCGGAAACTGCCCCTTCAAGTGCAGGTACCCCTGCTCTTGCTCTCCTGTGGCCGAGATATTTACGACGCGGGTCACGCCGTGCAGGGTGAATTCACCGTCGAGGGCATACTGCTTCAAGCCGGACGGGTTCCGCTCCTCGAAACGGCGCATGCTGGTCACTGTGAAGAGCGCCGTCGGAAAATGGGCCACATCCAGCACCGATTCGCCAAGCATGTTCGCGGTCACCTGCTGTTGCTCATCGTTGCTGCTGGTCCCTTCCAAGCCGACTCGGCGTCGAGCATCCCGGGTGTCGGCCCGGAACGAAGACATGTCGAACAGGATTTTGCCCGCCGACTCTTTGGCCACTCGCAGATAGCCCCCCTTGATCCGCCCGACGACCCCGTGCTGGTGTCCGAAGCCGGTCTTATCGACGAAGACAAAGATGCGGCTCAGATCGGTGTCGATTTCATTCGGGCGAAGCCGCGAGGGCCGGAACTCCGATCGGCTTTCCGGAGATTGTCCTCGAACTTGGGCCCATGCCGGGTTCGTCGCGGCCAGCACTCCGCCGGCACTCAAGACGAAGAGGATTCCAACCGATTTCGAGCGATTCATGAGACAGCCCTCCCTGAAAAGCGACGAGCGCGGGCGATGCTATCAGCGCCACGCATCCGGGCATAGGACACTTTCTGGGCGAATGTGAATTTTCGTCTCGGTTGCCGGTTCTCGCGAGATCCAATGGCGGAGATCGGGCGCGCCCACTAGAATCCAGCCACAATGTGTCTGCGGGCTCCGGGCCGTGGCATGACTTCGGCCTGTCCGACATCTGGGACCAAATGCTGAATCGCTTCCGATGTCGTCAACGCGAGCCCGAGCTCATGGACCAGCCAGGCCTGGAGGATCATTTGCATCGCGGCGCCCTCGTCGGCCTGGGGCGGATCAACCGCTTCAGCGGCAGCGGTCGCATCGTCTGGAATGCCGTTGAACGCCTGATCTCCGCCAATGCCCCGCGGACCTGGCGCCTGCTCGATTTGGCCAGCGGCGGCGGCGACGTCGCCATCGACGTGGCTCGCAGGGCGGCCCGCGCAGGGGCTCGCGTCGTCGTCGACGGCTACGACGTCAGCCCGTTCGCCGTTCGGTATGCGACGGCCCGGGCGACGGAGCGCGGGGTCGAAAACGTGCAATTTTTTCGGCAGGACGTGCTCAACGGGCCCTTGCCCGAGGGATACGACGTGGTGATGTGTTCGCTCTTCCTTCACCATCTGCCGGAAGAGATCGCGTCGGCACTCTTGGCGAGAATGGCGGCAGCCGCCCAGCGGCTCGTGCTGGTGAACGACTTATGCCGCTCGGCGTTTGGATACGGACTCGTCTGGCTGGGCTGTCGCTTTCTCACGCGGTCGCCGATCGTCCACGTGGATGGCCCCCGGTCGGTCCAGTCGGCCTTTTCGCTGAACGAAATTCGTGAGGTGGCGCGACAGGGAGGTCTGGCAGGAGCCATTGTCGAGCGACGATGGCCATGCCGCTTTCTTTTGCAATGGAGTCGGGATTGAACCAGCTCGCGCTCGAGCAGGCCGCTTTTCAGGACCGCAACGTCTCCGGCCAGCGTTCGGTTCGCGACGCCCTTGAAATTCCCGATTGCGAATCGACGCTGCCGGCGAAGGATGCCGGCGAAACCGCTTGGGACGTCGCGGTGATCGGCGCGGGGCCTGCCGGGGCGCTTGCCGCGCGTCAGTTGGCGCTTCGCGGATTGCGGACGCTCCTCGTCGACCGAAATTCGTTCCCGCGCGAAAAAGTGTGTGGTGGGTGCATCAGCGGCTTGGGGCGGCGCTTGTTGGAGCGCGTCGGTCTAACGGAATTGCTCGAACCGCCGAGCGCCGCTCCGCTGGCTCGATTCGATTTGGCGGCTGGGGGGCGGCGGGTTTCTTTTGAGCTGCCGGCTGGAGCCGCCGTTTCCCGACTGCACTTCGACGTCCAACTCGTACGACGGGCCGTCTCCGAAGGAGCTGCCTTCCTCGGGGGAACGCCCGCACTCGTGCGTGGTCTCGCCTTCGGCGGCCGCTTTCGGACGCTGTTCTTGCAGCACGAGGATCAGCCCGTTCGGGTGCGGGCTCGGATTGTCATTGCAGCAGACGGATTGGGACGCTCGAGCCTCAAACGCCACCGGGCTTTCGCGTCACAGGTCGCCGCCGAGTCCCGGATTGGGCTGGGCGCCACGCTGTCCGCGGCCGCATCGGAAGTCGCGCCGGGGTGCGTACTGATGTCTGTGGCGAAAGACGGCTATGTCGGGATGGTCCACGTCCCGGGCGACGCCCTCAACATTGCGGCGGCGGTCGATCCGAACCTCGTTCGCGACCAGGGGCCCGCGGAAGCCGTCCGAGCCGTGCTGATTCAAGCCGGCGTCGAACCGCCGCCAGGCCTCGCGAGCGCGGAGTGGCGCGGAACCGGCCTGCTGACGCGGCAGAGTCCGCGGCATTCGGCGCGGCGGCTGTTGGTCTTGGGCGATGCGGCCGGCTACGTCGAGCCCTTTACCGGAGAGGGAATGACGTGGGGCATGCTGTCGGCCATGCTTTCGGCGCCTCTCCTCGCAAGCTGGCTCGATCGAGACTCGGCGGGGCACTGCGATTGCATGGCTGCCAGGCAACAGTTTGTTCGACTGGCGCAAGAGTGGTCAGCGTTTCACCACAGGCACATCGCGCCGCGGCAGCGCGACTGTCGCGTGCTAGCGGGCCTGTTACGACACCCGGCGGCGGTGGGTGTCGCAATGACGCTGATCTCGTTCGCCCCGGCTGTCGCCAAGCCGCTGATCCGGCACTTTTGGAATTCGGGAAAGGACGTCGACTTCGCAGCGCAAGTCGGTTTGCCGGCCCGGCACGCGATGCGATAAATCTAGCAGTTCACGGAAAGCGACGTGTCGCAAGAACAGAAGGACCTGTCATGAGCGTCTGCATTTTGGGCATCGGAACGGCTGTCCCCGAACTGTCAATCGAGCAGGCCGAGGCGGCCGAGGCGGCGGGCATTCTCTGCGGCCTCACGGAGAAGCAGCGGCGGCTCTTGCCGACGCTCTATCGCCATGCCGGCGTGCGCAAGCGTCACACGGTCCTCTTGACTCCTGAGGCCAACGGTAACCCCGGTGGACAGGTCTTCTATCGCTCGGTCGATGAAGGGGGCCCCAACGGCCCCAGCACGGGCGCCCGCATGCAGAAGTACGCCGCATCGGCGACGGGCTTGGCGACGACCGCGTGCAGCCGGGCGCTCACCGACGCCTCGATCGATGCGAGTGCGATCACTCATTTGATCACCGTGTCGTGCAGCGGTTTCGCGGCGCCGGGCGTCGATATCCAGTTGATTCGCGAGCTGGGTTTGCCTCCCGAGGTCGCGCGGACGCATGTGGGCTTCATGGGCTGCCACGGAGCGCTCAATGGGCTGCGTGTGGCCCGCGCTTTCGCCGACGCCAATCCCGAGGCACGGATCCTCGTCTGTGCGGTCGAATTGTGCAGCCTGCATCATCAGTACGGCTGGAATCCGGAGCAGATCGTGGCCAATGCCCTGTTTGCCGACGGATCGGCCGCTGTGGTCTGCGGTCACGTCAGCTCGCGCGCCGGCGATGAAAAGCCGCGCTGGCTCTCGTCCGGCTCGATGGTCGTTCCGCAGACGGAAGACTTGATGAGCTGGAACATCGGCGACTTCGGCTTTCAGATGACCTTGTCGCCCCGTGTGCCCGACGCCATCCAAAGCTCGCTGCGAAACTGGCTCGAGAGCTGGCTGGCGAGCGAGGGCATCGATCTAAGTGAGATCGCGCACTGGGGCATCCACCCGGGCGGGCCCCGAATTCTGCAAGCGTGCATCGACGCGCTGCAGCTGGAGCCGAGCGCGATTCAAACGTCGAGAGACGTGCTGGCGGAGTTCGGCAACATGTCGTCGCCCACGATTCTGTTCATCACCGAGCGACTGATCCGCAAC
>DASPSM010000186.1:0-17473 GCA_035623955.1 Planctomycetaceae bacterium | reverse complement strand
CCGCATCAGCTGATCACATTCGCGGAGCCGCGCGTTCACGTCGGCAACGGCCGCAGCATAGCCCGCCTCGAGAGATTCCACTCGCGCCGGCTCGGCGTCGGCGTCAGCCGCGAGAACTGCCTGAATCTCTTCGATCAACTTTTGCAATTCATTCACTTTGAATTCGCTCACGGCTGTTTTCTTCCAAAGCGTCCCGGGCTGGGATGGGAGTCGATGAGCGACCCGGTCCCGGATTGCGTGGCGCAGATTCGGCCATTAAATGCCCCCATTCCGCGCCGAAGTATGGTCCACTTCGTCATGCCCGTGCGATTTCAGGACCAGAACTTCGGGGAGGCCTTCTTCGATCGGCAAACAGAGCTCGAAGCCTAAGGTCGTTGAGTTCTTGAGCGCGCTGTAAAGGGCCGTGATGGCCTCAAACCAGCGTTGGTTCGCTTCGTATCCCTTTAGCTCTTGCTTGAGAGCCAAGTATTTCGGCGGCGGCGTGCGATAACCTTCCCATTCGCGCAACGTCTTCTCGCATCTCTTCAGTTCGCTCTGGTTCTGTTTTTTCTCTTCGGCAAACACCTTTTCGTCAAATTTGGTTGGCAACTCGTCTTTCGCTGACAGCATCCGCTGTGCATCGAAGGGCTGAGCGAAGCCGTTGAGCGTGACCGACAACTTGATGTCTGCGTCGGTCACTTCAAGCAAACTGATTTGCAACTCGAGCAGGGGGTGGCCTGGTATGGCCTTCGGGCCCTTCGATTGCACGAATCGAAACGTCGCACTCCTCGAGCCATGCAGGCTGAGCGGGCTCACACCCAGCCTCTTGAGCGCGACACCATCAGGTTGGCGCGCGACTTTCAAATCCAGCACTTTGACGAGCAAGTTCTTCAGGGGCGGCCGGTCGTTTTTGTCGAGCTTGACGTTGTCGAGCCTGGCATTTTCGAGCACGCCGACTGTCTTCCGAACGGAATTTCCCGTGCTTAACTTGAGGTCAGCCACAGCGGCGTTTTGCGGCTCGAATTGTACGACGACTTTCTTGGGCCCATACGAGATTTCCAAGAGACAGTAGCGGAGTTTCTTGATATCGACCGCTCGCTGGTGAACCTCAGGAGCCCACGCGTACTGGAGATCGCCGTTTTTCAGCGAAATTGTCCCGACGCGCACGTGGTCGTGATCAAAGGTTGTGACGACGTCACGATTCACGACCCATGCCGGCGAGTCGATTTGCGTCGCAGAGGGGTCGGGCGTAATCTCAAACTCCGTTTTGCCATCGAACACCTGGTGAGCTCCCAGAATCCGCCACTGCAGCCGCTTGGGGTCGCTGACACTCAGACCAACGAGCGGCTGCGGAGCGGTGGAAGACCCAAAATCGGGTAAGGGAGGAAATCTCAGCACCCTCTTTCTTTTCTCAATCGCCTCGAATGGATCGGGCTCCGATTTGGGCACTTTGGTGACGGCCACTGACTCCGTAGGCGGCTTCAGTGCAGGGGATTTGGAAGCGGGCGGCGCTTGAGGGCCCTTCGGGAGCGGGTTGGGCAAGGCCTCAACGCGATCGCCCTTCGGAGGCTGGTTGTTCTTCACCTCCTGGATCTTTTGCCGCTCTTGCGTTTTTGGCGTTTGCTTCGGCGAGTCCTTTTGCGGATCCACAACCACGGATTGCGGTCCCACCCTGGGCTTTTCGCCAAAGAGATACAAGACGGCGGCGGCGCCCCCGCCGAAAAGCCCCACCGTGGCAATCAAAGCGGCCGCGGCAAACAAGATCCACTTCAGCACTGAGCTTTTCTGTTTGGCGACGCTGGGCGAAGGCCGCACGACTGTTTGGGGGCTCCAATCGATTGGTTTCGGCTCGCCCTGGTCCTTCAGCGCATAAACAGGCTCTTCGGTCGCCTGCGGTATGAGGCTCTGCGTTTGATGGCGAGCCGTGGCCGCAAACCCTTCGGCCGATACGTTCTGCGTTGCGGCAGCGGCAGGCGCTTGGCGGGCGGGCTCCGTCTCGGGCAGAACGCCCGTGCGCGCCGCCTCAACCAACCGTCCTCCGCTTGCCGGGCCGAGCGGTCGAGTGAGATCGATCAGAAGGGCGTGCGGATTGGCCCGCGCCGCGTTGGCCTCAGGCGACCCAGCGAGAACAAACCGCCAATGGCAATCCAAGCCGGCCGGCAGTCGCGTGAAATAGGTGCTGAACGTGACCTCCCAGCGCCTTTGCGGAGGGATTAACGCGAGCGCCTCGACTACTAGCGCCAGCATCTCCTGACCCGGAGAGAAGATCACGGTCGCCGTGCGAGTCGGCCGATTGTTGGCGGTTTCTGCCAGCACACCGGCCCAGCCTGCGTCTCCCGTGAGTGCTTTCCAGGCGCGGCACACTTCAAGTGGCCGCACTCCCTGGGTGGGGTGGCGTCCCTTTGGAAAGACCTGAGGAGCATTGTCCCAGCGGGCGACGCAGAAACCAGGCTCAGCCAACGCGACCGCCGGCCCCCCCGGAGTTCGTTCGTTTTCGCTCAAGGCGACGTGATGTGCCAGCTTATTCGTTCGCTGCGTGTAATCGACGCCGGCGTCGCAGATGCGTGACAAGACGCTGTACCTGCGACCTGCGATTGTCAGCAGCAAGTGGGAATAGTTGACCGGATTCAGTGCAGCCTTCGGATCGTTGAATTCGAACGCCTGGCGGTAACCCGATAAAGCTTCCAGCTCTTCAGACAGGCTCTTGGGAATCCCGTCCGTAGCGGCGACGGTGCAGAAACCTCGCGTGCCCGGTTTGAGGCCCGCGGGGACCGAGGTGTAGATGATTTCGTGACTCAGAGGGGCTCCTCCGCTACATCAAGCCACCAGAATCCATCCGAGCCGTAACCGGGCCACCGGCGCCGAGCGGCTGCTGCGAGGTCGATCAAGAGGCAGTTTGGGGCTCGCCAACGTTCCTGGCCACGGGAATCAACTCGGGGACGGACCGCTGGATGGCGCAAAGCAGGGGAATCTCGGCCCACATCGGCCGAATTTGGGAAGGCCGGACGCCGAGCCCTCCGGAGGCCTCATCGACCTGCGGGCGATGGCCAAGCGCGCTGACGGGCAAGTACGTGACATCAGAGGATAGGGCTTCAGCCGCGGCGACGATTTCGGGCGCGCAGTCCGTGAGAATGGCGCGGATGTGGTCCGAGACGCGTTGGATGTTCAGTTGATCGAGCCCGGCAATGCCGGCTTGAGTCTCGCGGATGGCCGTTGCCGTTCTCAACTCCATGTTGTTCATGAGAGCCGACCAGGCGTCGTACTTCGTCATCACGACGATCAGCGGACGATTCATCTTGTCGTGCTCGCCGAGACCCGTGTGAGCACGAATTCGACGTCCCGCTTCGAGGAGGACCTGGTCCTGCCGGTGACTCCACAGAGCTTTCAAGAACTGAGGATCGTTGGTCTTGCCGGCACAGGCCTGCCGGAAACGCTGATGCTGCGTCGGGTCGAACAGGAAGAGTAAAGCCCGAGAAACGGCCAGATGATCGGTCCCCGGCCGGTTGGGAGAGTAATAATCTCCGGGCAGGAAATGCTCGCCGGCGTTGTCGTAGAGACAAATCGCGCGGGAGATTTGCCGGGCGCGGTGAAAACTCGGATGCGTCTCCCTCGGACGCAGAGAAAACACAAAGGGTCGGGGGTACGAGACAGACCGGTCGCCGAACCGCACCGTCTCATACAAATACCCCTCGAGTTGAGTCTTCTCCAGGGCAACGATTTGATCAGGCTGCGCGTTCAGAAACAGCTTCTCTTCATAGCCATTGAGGATCAGGTTGGCCTGCGGGTCGGCGTCAGCAAACGTGATGCAAAAATGCTTCGTGAGCGTGCGCCGCAACCGCCAGGTCATCGAAGCGAGGAAATAGGACTTTCCCGAATACGGCGCCCCAAGCACCGAAACGAAAAGTGGCTCCATTTCCAGCACGGCGCGAGGCACGGTTAAATGGCAGCGCGGACAGGCCAGCAAGTGGCAGGCCACGCCTTTCACGTCGATGGCGAGTCCCTCGACGTTAAAGCGCGAAGGAAGGAAGCGCTGTGGAGCGTCACTTCCCAGCAACGGATCTCCGACCAGATCCGAATGTGCCGCGATCCACTTGATCTCCTCGGGTGCAAAGCGAAGCCAGCAATGCGGGCATGTGACCCGAGTTGGCAGCGACGTATTGTCCCGCCGCCCCATGGACCGTTCATTCATCGCGATGGACCCACCGCTGTCGCGCGAATGGAAACTCGTCGGCGCAGCGACGAAACCTTAGAGGCTGGATTGTTTGATCTGAAACTATCATGCCCCTGGGGCCATTTCAAGACGCGATCCGGCAGCACTCAATATCGCGATAGTTCGCCCAGCCGTTCCAGCTTCTTGTGATGCCAATCTCTTTCGAGTAGTCTCAACAACACCTCCAGGTCGGCGTCAGCGTCGAATGCTTGAGCCGTTCGTGGCTGTCCGACTCCAGCGCCGAGGCTGCTTGTATGCGGGCGGATATCAAAAGCTGGACCGGGCGCACTCTGAGCGGCGGGCGTTATAACGTCGCCGCCAAGCTTGGCGAAGGCGGTATGGGTTTGGTTTACCGCGCGCGGGACAACCACCTGGAAACCGACGTCGTCATTAAAATCCCGCGACCCGACCTGCAGGGCCTGGAGGACTTTGGCGAACGCTTCCTGCGCGAAGTGCGATCGCTCGTGCGATTGGCGCATCCTCACGTCGTGCGCGTGCTCGATGTCGGCGAAGAGGACGGCGTTTGTTTCGCCGTGATGCAGTTTCTCGCCGGCGGCAGCCTTCACGATCGTCCGGCGCGAAGCGTCGAGGGCGGCGCTCTGCCGATGAGGCCGGACAGTTTGAACGGCTGGCTCGAACACGTGGCGGCGGCACTCGATTTCATTCACCGCGAAGACTACGTCCATCGCGACGTCAAGCCCGTAAACATCCTGTTTGACGGCCACGGCAATGTCTTCTTGAGCGACTTCGGCATGGCCAAGGCGCTGGCCGCGATTCTCCCGGACAATCATGGGGCCAATCTCACGGGGGCCGGCACGATGATTGGCACTCCGGGCTACGTCTCTCCCGAACAGATTATGGGGCAGCGGATTGACGCGCGCGCTGACCAGTATGGGCTTGCCAGCACCGTCTATGAATTGCTCGTGGGACGAAATCCATTCTCTGGCGTCCCCGCTTCGGCGATCCTGGTCCAGCAAGCGACGAAGGGAGCGCGCCCCGCCATCGAGTTGTGTCCTTCGATCCCGCCGGCTGCGTCACAAGCGATTGAACGCGCCATGTCGATTAATCCGAATGATCGCTTTGCAACCTGTTCCGACTTTGCGAGGGTCGTGCTTCAATTGCCGGAAGTCCAATTCACGAATTCGACGACCCAAATTTGGGCCGGCGACCACGCGACCGCGAGGCCGGCGGCTCCCCCGTCCCCGCTGCCGCTCCGCACGGTCCCAATCAGCCCTGCCGACATTCCCATAGCCCAATCACCGGCGCCTCGACCCGTTCGAACTCCAACGCTGGTCATACCGAGTGTTGCCAACGCATCTCCAGGCCTGGGACCGGCAATTTCCCCTTTGATCGACCGGCCCTCGGATGCGCGTCCGCCGGATGCGAACAGCGATTTCCTGCAAGTCGCTTGTCCACGCTGCCGACGTCCACTGCGGTTGCCACAAAGCGCGATCGGCAAGAAGGTCCAGTGCCCCAAGTGTGGTGCTTCGGCAGAAATGTCGCCGCATTCGCCACGCGCGACTCCTCCTCCAAAGAAACCGGGGCCAGGCGGATCAGGGGCGGCGCTGCCTCCTCCTTTACCGCCAAGGACCGTGGAGCCAGGCGGCCAGCAGGCGCCTGCGACTGGTCCCGAGCCGGTGACCGGTTCGATAAGTCAATTTGGCCAATGGTATTTGACGGCCCTCGGCGTCATCGTCGTCACCGTCGGCCTCGCGATCGCTTATTTGCTGCTGGGCACGAATGTCCTGCAGACGGTGACGGGCGCGCGTGCCTCACACTCCCAGGCAACCGACAGCAAGCAGTCCGATCAGTAGCGATTGCGCACGGGGAGACCGTCAATGAAATATTTCGCCGGCGGAATCACGACGGCGGCATGCATGCTCGTGATCGTCGTGCTCGTGATTCGCCACGAAACCGCCAAGATGCGCCAGTCCCTGAAGACCGGCGCCATAGAAGCTGCTCGAGACGGAGTCGATGCCGCCATTGAGCGTGCTCCAGAGGCGGCGGCAAAGACCGCGGGGCGTGTGCTTGACACCATTCTCAAGCCGCAGTCACGCACGCCTCAAGATCCGGCGCCGCACGAACCACAGAAGGGGCCTCAAGAAGAGGCACACGCCCCTCCGCAGACGCCTGGACCGACAGATTCCCTTCCACCACCGCAAAACCCCATGCCGCCTCGCATCGATCCGGTAGGAATCGTTGGCGGAATTCTGGATACGGCGACTCATACAGCCAAAACGGTCGACGACCTGGCACAGGCATACCTCCCGCTCGACGACGAACAAGAGCGCGAGCTCGGTCGCGAGATTCATCGAATCGCTCTACGAGCCCAAAAATGCATCGAAGACCCGTCGATCGAAGCCAAAATCAAGGAGCTGGCAGGGCCGATCGTCGCCATCCGCGGCCGTAAGAATGTGAACTACACGTTTACGATCATCGACGACCCGAACATCAACGCGTTTTCGCACGCCGGCGGCTATATCTACGTCCACAAGGGCCTCCTGCAGGTGGCACGCTCGGACGTAGAACTGCAGTTCGTGCTCGGCCACGAGATCGGCCATGTCGATCTGAAACATGTCCTTCGCGGATTCAGCTACACGCTGCCGGTCGCTCAGTGGACTCATGAAGTCGTCGCACAGTTGGCGCAAATCGCTTATCAGAAAATTGCGCTGGGTTATAGCCAGGAACTTGAGTTCGAGGCCGACGAATACGCGTTCCGCCGCATGCTGAAGATCGGCCGGACTCGGGAAGAAGCGCTGGCCTTTACCGCTCACTTTGCCCGCTACGCCAGCGAAAAGGGGTGGGATCAGGGCAACCGCCGGTCCTCATCGACTCCGACGGCAATCATGCAGGAAATTCAAAACCACTTGCGGACCCACCCCCCGGCCGACCAGCGCCTCAAACGCCTCGAGGGCCTCAAAACCTGAAGCGCCGTCGTGGCAGCGACTGGCTCACCGAAGCGAGATCGTCGCGATTGGAGCCTCCAACACACCGGTCATGAACGAACTTAACTCGGCGAGTCGAACGGTCGTCATTGGACGTACCGCTGGTTGCGATCTGCTGGTAAACGATCCGGCGGTTTCGACGCGGCACTGCCGGCTCACCGCGACGCCAGAGGGATTTGTGCTGGAGGATCTCGGTTCGACGAACGGGACATATGTGAACGGCGTCCGTGTGGTTCGCCCGACTGTCGTTCAAAGACACGATCGCATCACGCTGGGCCCGCAATGCAACATGCCGTGGCCCGCGTGGGCCGGCGGTCCCCCTCCGCTACCGGCTGGGCCGGCGCACCCGCGGCCAGCAGGTCGAATTGTTCGCATCGGTCGTGCGACGGACAACGACATCGTTCTCGACCACCCCTCGGTCTCGGCGAACCATGCTCGAGTCATCATTCAAGATGGTCGCCCGATCGTCGAAGATCTGGGTTCGACCAACGGAATTGCCGTTGGTCGCGCTCACAATCGAGTTGCGCGCGCGGCCATTTCGGCGGGTGACGTGATCTATTTTGGAGCAGTCCCGATCCCTGCCTCGCGCCTCATGGGTGAGTCCCTGCAGAGCAATTCGCAGCCAGCTATTGCATTGGAAGCCAAGACGATGGTCTTCGGACGGGATCCCGAATGCGACCAGGTCTTCGACGTGCCCTCGGTCTCTTGGCATCACGCCTGCATCACGCATGCCAGCGGATCCCTGTTGCTCAAGGACCTCGGTTCCACCAACGGCACTTTTTTGAACGGGCAACGAGTGATTGCGCCCCAGGCTGTCAAACCTGGAGACGTTATTCACTTGGGGACTTTTACACTGCGCCTGACCGGCAAAGGAACATTCGAGAAGAAGGACGATCACGGCAATGTGACCATCGAGGCGCGGAATCTGGGGGTCGAAGTTCCCGGACGCCGGCTGCTCGATCGTGTCTCTCTGACCGTTTTTCCGACCGAATTCGTCGGTTTGATGGGGCCCAGCGGCGCCGGCAAGACGACGCTGATGAATGCCCTCAACGGTTACACTCGTCCCACGAGCGGCCAGGTTCTGCTCAACGGACACGATCTCTACGCCTCCTACGATCAGTTCGCGTCCTACCTCGGCTACGTGCCGCAGGACGACATCATCCACCGCGAGCTGACGGTTGGCGAGGCCCTCTACTACACGGCCCGCCTCAGACTGCCGGATTACCGAGAGGCGGAGATTCGCGGCCGAATCCGCGAGGTCTTGCAGAGCCTTGAGTTAACAGCGACGGAAAACGTCCTGATTGGCTCTGCCGAAAAGAAGGGTATCAGCGGCGGGCAGCGGAAGCGCGTCAATCTGGCGATGGAACTGCTCACCGACCCGCTCGTGTTGTTCCTCGACGAGCCAACCTCCGGTTTGTCGTCCGAGGACGCGCTGTTGGTCATGCGCCTTTTGAGAAGACTGGCCGATGCGGGAAAGACGATCCTGCTCACTGTTCATCAGCCCAGTCTGGAAGCGTACCGTCTGATGGACAACTTGATTCTTGTCGCCAAGGACAAGGGCTCAAGTGATCCGGGTCGCCTTGTCTACTATGGCCCGGCGCATCCTGCCGCCTCGCATTTTTTCAACCCCGACGACACCAATCCGAATCCCATCCCCGATGAAATCTTCAAAGGGCTCTCCCGGCGTCCGACTGCGGAGTGGGCCGGACTCTACCAGCAATCAAAGTATTATCGCCAATTTGTCGCCGAACGCGCGCGGCATTCCAGCGATATCTCGCACACGCCATCGTCGACGCGCGGCATGACTCTCTGGCAGATGCTCGCGCAGTGGCGAACGCTAGCCGCGCGGTGTTTCACAATCAAGAGGAAGGATGTCTGGAACACTCTGATCCTCGCCGCTCAGGCCCCGGTCGTCGCGATTTTGCTCGTCCTGGTTTTTGGCGACCAGACCTCTCATCGCGCCACCGAGCGCACGCTGATCGACTGGCAAAAGCTCGCGCAATCCGTCGGCATGACGGTGTTTCTAATGACATTGGCGGCGATCTGGTTCGGCTGCTCCAATTCCGCCCGGGAAATCGTTGGCGAGTGGCCTGTTTACCATCGCGAGCGGATGATTAACTTATTCATTCCCTCGTACATTGCCTCCAAGCTGACTGTCCTGGGAGGACTGTGCTTGCTGCAATGCGCGGTCCTGTTGGGAATTACCTATTGGGGCTGTTCACTCAAAGGACCGCCGTTCTCTCTGTTTCTCGTGTTGGTCCTGTCGTCGTTCGTCGGCGTTGCCATCGGTTTGACGCTCTCCGCAGTGGCCCGCACGTCCGAAGTGGCGATTGGGCTGCTCCCGATCGTTCTTCTGCCGATGATCATCCTGGGCGGCGCCTTGCGACCGGTCGCCAGGTTGCCGGTGGGCGTGCAGGCGCTCTGCTACGTGATTCCCTCACGCTGGGCGTTCGAGAGCGCTCTTTTGCTCGAAGCTAAAAAGCAGCCGCTTTATTTCACACGACTGGCGCCCGGCCAGCCGCCGAACCAGCCCCGGCCCGCGGCGAGCAGGAAAGAAAACGAACCAACAGAGGATTTTGCCGAGCAATTTTTTCCGAGCGAGAAGAAACGACACGACGCTCCTGTTTCACTTGCTGTCCTGAGCGCGCTCGGAATCGCCACCGTGATCTGCGTTCACGAAATTCTGAGATTCCGCGATGTCCACGCTTCTGGCTTGTTTAAGCGCAGGTGACCGTCCGAATCGTAGTGACCACGGGTGATCGTCGCCGACGTTGTTCACCAAGTGGTGTGTCGCCCTCGCATCGGGCGGCGGCGGTTTGTGTTCGGGGCGACAGGCTTCAGGCCTGCGATCTCTTGGTCCCGGATCGACAACATTTTTTGAGCAGCAGCAATGATTGGGGGAGGTGGGAAATACTGGCGTGAGGGGATGCCGGCGCGTGGCCGCTAGTTGCTTGAAGGCTCGGTCATGGGCAAATGGTTCTTCGGCTGCGTCGTTGGTTACGTCTTGGTCGTCTACGCCATGATGTACGCGAACACCGCCGTCCTGCATCTTCAGGAAAGCGAACTTGGTTGGGAGTTTGACGCGCTCGCGTGGTCGGTCGCTTACGCGCCATTGACCGTCGTTGCACTTCTCGCGGCTTGCGCGGTTCCGCTGCGGACGTGGCAAGCTGGACTACTCATGTGCGGCTATTTCTCCGTCGTTCTTGTGGCCCTGGAGGTCACATTTCTGATCGACATCGACGCTGGCTTCTTCGTTTTGCTGCTCGAATGGCTCGCTCTCGCGGCGGCGTTCTTTATAGTGTCCACGTTGATCGCGCGGAAGTGGCTCAGCAAATGACGGAAGAAAACCAGATGAACCAACACAACTCGCACCCACGACCCACGTTTCGGTAGTGGGTGCGTGTTGCGCCCACTACGTTCCCGTCATTTTGCCGAAATTTCCTCCTTGAGCAGTCGATTGTTCTCCTCCTCGTTTGGAACCTTCGAGAGGGCATCCTTTGCGGCCGCGGCGACCTCCGAATTGGCGTCGCTGGTAAATCCCTGATGATTTTCGGGACGTCGCGCACATAATCGCTGTTCGCCGCGCGCCTAGGCCGGAGCATAGACTTTCGTCGTCCAGCCCGACCGCGCTTCACTTTGATGAACTTCAGTCCGAATCCCTTGAGACCCGCGCGAGTGTCGGCGGTCATGGCCTGCCGATTTGATCCGCGAAGTCGTATCGGTCATCTTCAGCGATTATCGAATGGCAGCTTCCGCACCGGTCGGGTCATCTGGTGCCAGAAGCTTCAACCGACGCGGCCACGTCCCGATGCTGGATATTAGCTTGACACTCTAATATCTTTATGATAAAGAAAAAAGATGATGGCGAGCACAAAACGGAAAGAACTGATCGCGGCGAACCTGCAAGCCTGGAGAAGGATCGTCCGGTTTGCTGTGCCGTGGACGGACGCCATCGCCGCGGCGCAGGGAGTGCATCCGACCGACCTCATTGCCGCGAGTTATCTCTACGATGCAGGTCCCGCGACGGCCGGCTGGTTGGCGGAAAAGACGGGCTTGACGACCGGTGCAATGACCACCTGTATCGACCGGCTTGAACGTGCGGGATTTGCCATGCGCGAAGCGGACGCGAGCGACCGCAGGAAGGTGATGATCAAGCCCGGGAAGCTGCCGCAACTTTCCAACGAGCTGTTGGCGTTGCGGGCCGGGACCATGAAGAAGGCCGAAGGCGCGTTCTCGCACTGCAGCGATGCGGAGATTGGCCGCATGACGGAATGCATGCAAAAGCTGGCCCTCATCTTCGAGCAGGAAGCAAATGCGTTCAAGAAGTTGCACCGCAAGCGCCTCGCCCGCAGAAAGGACCCGATGCGGTGACTGCGGACGTTCTGATCGCCGGAGCGGGTCCGGCCGGGCTGACGCTTGCCAATGATCTCGCATCGCGGGGGATCCGTTTCCGCGTGATCGATCCGCTTCCCGAGGCCGTGCGCGAGTCGCGCGCGCACGGCATCTTGGGCCGCACGCTGCAGGCGCTGGACAAGCTTGGGCTTGCCGAATCGATGCTCGCGGCGGCCAAGAAACCTACTCCCGTGCTGCGCGAATATTTCGGCAACAAATTGGTCGCCGAGACTGACCTCGGACAGGCCCGCTTCGACCCTTACCCTTACCCGACGGCCCTGCCCATTTTTCAGCAGAGGGTCGTGCGGGTGCTCGAGGCGGCTCTCGCCGTGCGCGGGCATTGCGTCGAGTGGTCGACTCGCCTTGTGAGTTTCAGCATGGATCCCGATTGCGTGACCGCCGAGGTCGATCGCAACGGAACCCGTGACACGATCCGGGCCAAATGGATTGTCGGCTGCGAGGGAAGTCACAGCGTCGTCCGCAAAACGCTCGCCTCGGAGTTCCCGGGCAAGACCTTGGACTTCCCGGGCGTTTTCTGCGAGTGCGATCTGGACTGGAAGCGTTCGCGCGACATTTGGTGGATGTGGCAGGGGCCACGGGGCCTGGTGGCGACGATCTACAATGACTTTACCGAAAAGTGGCACATCGCGGTCGTCGACCTCAAAAAACGAGGTCGCGTGAGCGAGTCCTCCGATTTGGAGCGAGCTGGCGCCTTATTGCGCCAGATGAGCGGGGACCACAATGTCCGTCTGAGCAACCCGGTTTGGATTCACGCGCAGACCTCTTCGTCCCAGCGCATCGCAGAGCACTTCGTATCCGAGCGCGCCCTGTTGGCTGGAGACGCCGCCCATGTGTTCAGCTCCGTGGCAGGCTACGGCGTTCACTGCGCCATCGAGGACGCCTTGAACCTCGGCTGGAAACTGGGGCTGACGATTTCAGGGATCGCGTCGCCTTCGCTGCTGGCGACGTACGACACGGAACGTCGAGGACAAGCCAGCGAGGTTGTGCGGAAAACCCGCACGATCGAGCGCTTTATGCGGCTGCGCCCGAGTATCAGGATTGCGCTTTGGGCGGCGCTCTACTTCGTCGGCAAGCATCTCCGTTCGATCAGCAAGAATTTCAGGAAGCAGTCTGACACGCTGGTCACGGATTATCGGAACAGCCCCTTGTCCCGACAGGATTCCACGGCCATACCGGCTGCCACGCGCGCAGGGTTGCACATTCCCGACGGGGCGTGTCGCGTTGGCGGTCGGCCAAGCCGATTATTAGAGATCATCCGCGGCCCGCAGGCTGACCTGTTGCTTTTCGCCGGTTTGTCGCCGACTCCGCAGGCTGTAAATGCACTACGAGTCGTCGAGCAGAGTGTGGAATCCCTAGGCCTGGGCGAACACCTCCTCGCGCATTACGTGTTCCCATCTGAGGCATATGCAAAGGAGGCCGGGCTGGGCGAAGGTGACCCGAAAGTGATCGTCGATGGGTTGGACAAGCTTCGGTCCGGGTTTGCGATCAGAGGGCCCGAGCTCGTCTATATACGGCCTGACGGCTTTATCGGTCTTCGCAGCCAGGACCTCCACCCGAAACGGCTGCGGCACTACCTCGGCCAGATTTACCGCCTCGTTGAGTAACAATGCCGTCACGTATCGCTAACCCAACCCTTTTCCGGGGAAGGCCATCAAACCACCTGGGCCTGCTGAGCGCAGCGTGCTGCGCTTCTTTGAAATCGGTGCCTGCATGGCCCAACTCCGAACTGGGGGTGCCTTATCGCAGACTTTCCAATGACTGACGAACGAAAACTCCAGCATCTCAGCGAGACGAATCGAGCGCTCGTCATGGAGTGGCTCGATCTCGTCTCAAACGACAGCGAGAATCTGGAGCGCACGATGAGATGCATGACCGACGACTGTCTCTGGATCATGGAACCGGGCGGCTCCGAATATCGTGGGTCTGAGCAGATCCGGGCATTTGTCAGAATTGCGATGTCAGGCAGAACGCACGATAGCGGGGAACACAGACTGCTCCTCACAAACTGGTTCGCCGACAGCGAGAATCTGTGCTACGAATACACTCACGGTATGATCTTAACCGGCAACTTCACGGCCGGCATCAAAGGAAGGGCGAAGACGGGAGTCTTGAGATACTGCATCACGTGCCATCTGCGCGACGGGAAAGTCGACGAGGTCCACGAATACATCGATTCAACCTCCTGGTGGATAGGTCTCGTACTCCGGTTGGCGCTCTCCAATCTCTATCGGCTTACGATGAAAGCGCTGGCCAAAGAGCGTTCGCGGGCCTAGCGACTCAGCTGCAATGAGCGTTTTTGGACGGAGAAGAAGCGCGAGGGATCCTGTTGAATTATCCGACAGCGCCATTCCCGGGACGGCGTCGATTGGAGAACTGTCGATCGAGCCGCGCCGGCTGAATGTCAGCTGTCCGACGGCCACTGCACTGTAGAGGCGTTGCCCGCAGAAATGCCGGGATCCTGCGAAGCCAACCGTTTTCCGGCACGCTGCTCCGCGCACCGGATTCCCTTGCGTTTTGTGGGAACGACGTCGTCCAGCAGAGAGAGTGACCTGAGCAGCCCGCATCCAACCGCGAAAATCGAAAGTTTTTTGGGGATCCGCAACTTTGCAATCCGCTGGAAGGCCGCTACGAACGCCGAACCCCGCCGGCCCCGGCAGGTGAGCTGGGTCGGCTGTCCGCGACGGTCGAGTGGTTTATCGCGAGAGGCAACCCGGAGTCCGACACCGCGGCAGCATAGGGGCCCTGCGAGTTTCAACGTCTCACCTGCCGCCAGATGAGCTCTATCGTTCGACCGCAAAGAGGAGGGGGACGCTTGACGGCAATCCACCATATCAACTGTGGTTGGCTCCAAGCCTACCCAAACCGCCGGGTGCCGTGCCATTGCCTGCTGCTTGAGGATCGCGGCACTCTTGCACTAGTCGATGCCGGCATCGGGTTGCTCGACGGACAACGACCGCTCGAGCGGATCGGCCGGCAGCTCATCGAGATGGCGGGCTTCCAGTTCGCGGAATCAGACACAGCCGTCCGGCAAGTCGAGCGCCTCGGCTTCCGCCCGGCAGATGTCTCACACATCATAGTCACTCACGGCGACCCGGATCACGCGGGGGGGTTGGCCGACTTCCCGACCGCTCAACTCCATATTGCCGCCGAAGAAAAGTCCGCGATCGACGCAGGCGATTGGCGGTATCGGTCGGCACAGTTCGATCACCGGCCGCAGTGGCACGAATATGCCCACTCGGAGCGTGAGTGGTTCGGGCTGGAGGCGCGGCCGCTGCCCCTGGGCTTCGAGTCTGAGGTGCTGTTAATCCCGCTATTTGGTCATACCCGTGGTCACTGCGGTGTGGCGATCCAGCAGGGCGACCGTTGGGCGCTTCACGTCGGAGACGCCTACTACCTGCGCGTCGAGTTGACGACCGACGACCACCCGGTGTCAGCGATGGCGGCCCAGCGAGCAGCCGACGACGCCCAGCGCCGGGCGAGCCTCGAACAACTGCGGCGATTGTCCCGCGACCACTCCGACGAGGTCCAGATGGTGGGCTACCACGACATCACGGAGTTCCCGCCGGGCGTTATCTCCTATGGCTAGACAGCCGCGACGACCTGCACCGCCAACCGAAGGCAGCATGGCTCGCATCTTGTTCGGGCCCACGATGACATGTCGGCTGACAAACCAAGGGTCGAGGCCATAGGAACGGGGTCGGAGCACTGGTTGAAGCGGGTGGCTCCCGGCTGCGGTATCTGATAGGGAATCAAATCTGGGTGGCGATATTACAAGAGTGGGGCCGGTGAAGTGAAGGCGCTCGTCATAGGGGCTGGGATTGGCGGTCTGGCGACTGCAGTCGCTTTGCAGCGAGCAGGCTGGAAAATCGAGGTCTTTGAGCGCGCGCCCCAACTTGCCGAGGTCGGGGCAGGCCTCTCAATCTGGCAGAATGCCCTAGTGGCACTGGACCGGATCGGCCTGCTTGAATCGCTGCGCGCGATGAGCGTCGAAGAGCAGACCGGGGCGTTGCGTACGCCTTCGGGTGAGATCCTGCTGGTTATGAAGGCCGGGACGACTGGCACGGCCTACGGAGGGATCGTTCTGCTCTTGCACCGAGCTGAGTTGCTGAACGCACTACATCGTGCGGCCGGGCCCCACGTCGTCCGAACGAGCGCTCAGTGCGTTGGGCTGCGTCAAGATGCCGCGTCTATCACGGCGAGGTTCGAGGATGGACATGAGGCGCGGGGCGACCTGTTGGTCGGGGCCGACGGCCTCCGCTCGGTGGTCCGTTCGGCGCTTTTCGGTGCGACGCCGCCCCGTTACGGGGGCTATACCGTCTGGCGCGCCGTAACCCGTTTCGACCACGCCCGGCTAACTCCCGGTGAGACCTGGGGCCGGGGCCGACGGTTCGGCCAGTGGGGCATGAACGGAGGCCGCGTCTACTGGTACGCGACGGAGACTGTTGCCGAAGGCCGAGCCGATCCGGCGGAAGGGCGTAAACAGGGACTTCTCAAGCTATTCTGCGAGTGGCACGAGCCAGTCGAGTCTTTGATCCAGGCAACCGACGAGTCGGCCATCCTCCGCAATGATGTGTTCGATCGCCCCGCGCTGCGCCGCTGGTCCGTCGGCCGTGCGACCCTGCTTGGCGACGCGGCTCACCCGATGACGCCCGATATGGGCCAGGGCGCCTGTCAGGCGATCGAAGACGCAGTCGTCCTTGCTGACTGCCTGAACCCATGCTGCGACGTCGTCGCGGCGCTTCGCGCCTACGAGTCACGTCGGATGCCGCGCACCCAACGGGTCGTCCGCGAGTCACGTCAGGCGGGTACGATCGCTCAGTGGTCGAACCCCATTGCGTGCCGATTCCGCGAAGCCCTACTCCGCTCCCGATTCATCGCCCGAAAGCAGGCCGCACAACTCGCTTGGATGATCACACCGCAGGTTTAGGTGTCACCCCGGCCAGTTACGTTGGGCGTAGCGTGCCCGGGATCGTGCACTTGAGGGATCAAGCTCACGATTGCTAGCGGGGGTGAGCACCACGACGGCCAAAGTGCGGAGCGCGACGCGCGGCGACAATTGACGGGCGTCGCTGCATTCCATCAACCCATCCCTTTTTGCGGACAGCCGAGAAAGGACCGATAAGTGACGCCCCCGAGCGAAAACTCACACGTATTTCGGTACTCGGTTTCGTGTGCCGCATACCCATGCGTTTTGTCGGAATCAGGCGATCAAACGTCGAAGGCGGCCAAACACCCGGCACGCGACTCCGAGATTCGAACGTTTTCTACGAAGTAATTAACGGCGACGCGAGCCATCGAACGATTTGGCGCTTCGTCGGAATTATGGCGGAACATGGCAAACCGTTGATTGCTCGCTCCGACCCGCGTACTCTGAGCGTGGGTCTGGAAACTGTGTTCGACTTTGAGTGCTCAGGGAACGGCTTGTCTCGTCCTGAACGGCAAAGCGTCGCTCCGAGAGGACGTACGCGCCGCCGTGCACGCCATCCGTGATGAGGGCGGCCAGCAGCGTCGTGATCAGCTCCGTCACCCGCCAGAAGCGAATCCCTGGAGGTACTTGCCGGATTGGGTCTCGATACCAGTGAGGGAGTGGCCTTCGGGCTTCGGTTCGACAACCGCGATGGCCTTGCCGTCTGCGTAAAGCAGGTAATCGGCCTCACCCGTTGAAAGCGGAAACTCGCGAACCGCAACGCCCAGGCCCGCCGAGATGTTCATCTGGCGGTAATCCATCAGAGCCAGCCGAGCTGCTCAAGCTGCTGATCAATGGCTCTGCGAGCCTTCGCTTCCGGCAACTCTGGCGACATCGTGACCCGCGCTCGTCCAAACGTCTTGTAACGCGACCTTAACAGATTACTCGTCACTTGAGACGCGCACAACAACCCAATCGAACAAGAGAAACTGAGCGTCTAGACGAGAAAATACCGCGAAA
>DASPSM010000158.1:0-5419 GCA_035623955.1 Planctomycetaceae bacterium | reverse complement strand
GATCTGCCCGGCCTTTTCGGCCAGCTCGCGGATCACGTTGAAATCGGGCCCGAAGATCTTGATCTCGATTGGCTTGTCGACGCCGGAGAGATCGTTGATCTGATCGCGGATCAGGGGGACCAGCTCGAGCTTGGGCGCCAGCTCGGGGACGGCCCCTTTGATCTCTTTTTCCAGGTCGTCCATGATGTCCTGCATTTTTGCCTTGTGCTCCCGCTCATTCTCGGGCTTGAGGCTGACGAGAATGTCGCCGCGATGCGGCTCCGTCGCGTACAGACCCAGTTCGGCTCCGGTTCGGCGGATGTACCCGGCGACCGACTCGTTTTTCCGCAAGATGTCTTCGACGCGCCGTGCGACTTTGTCGGTCTGGCTGAGCGAGGTTCCGACCGGCATCCAGTAGTCGATGACGAACGCCCCTTCGTCCATGTCGGGCATAAAGCCCCATTTGACGTGTTGGGCCAGCCACCCGACGGGAATCACCATCAACAGGGCCAACAACACGCTGGCGCGCGGGAAGCGCAGGCCGACTCGCAGCAGTCCTTCGTAGGCGTTCGCAAACACTGCGTAGATCGGACCGGTCGTCGGCATGGCCCGACGAGCCAGAAACCGCGAGGCAAGCACCGGGATAATCGTCAGGCTGACGACCATCGAGACCAACAGCGACACCGACAGGGCCAGGCTCAGCGATTGAAAGAACTGGCCGATGACCCCGTGCACGAACGCCAGCGGCAGGAAGACGAGGATCGTCGTGAAGGTCGAGCCGATGACGGCCCCGCTGATCTCCTTGCTGGCGCGGTCGACGGCGCCGTCGCCGGTCTCCCCCGCCGCCAGGTGCCGCGAGATGTTCTCGATGACCACCACCGTGTCGTCGATAATCAGGCCGATGGCGATGGCCAGTCCGCCCAGCGACATCAAGTTCAGCGTGTCGCCGGTGAGATACAGAAAGACGAAGCTGATCAACAAGCTCAGGGGAATCGCCAGCGAAGCGATCAAAGTGGCCCGGATGCTTTTGAGGAACAACAGCAAAATCAGCACGCTGAAAAGGGCGCCATAAATGATGGCGTCGCGAACGTTGTAGACGGCCGTGCGGACCAGGTTCCCCTGGTCGTATACCGGAGTGATCTGGATCCCCGCCGGGGCCGACTTGCGGGCGTCGGCCAGCACCAGGTTGAGATCGTTGGAGATCGAGAGCGCGTTCCCGCCCAATTGGCGAAAGACGGTCAGTGCGACCGCGTTCTTGCCGTCGGAGCGGATCGCTTTGGTGCGGTCCTCGTGGGAAATGACGACGCGGCCCAGGTCCCGCACGCGCAGCGGCTGCCCGTTCTTCTCGACGACCACCATGTCTTCGATCGCACTCGGGTCGAGCGCGACCGTGTCGGCAATCACCTGGTACCCGTTGATCCCCTGGTCGATGCGGCCCACGGCTTTCAACCGGTGCTCCTTGCCCAGCCGGTCCGCGACGTCGGCGATCGAAAGATTCGCGGCCACGAGAGTCTGAGGATCGACTTCGACCACAATCTCCCGAATGTCGCCCCCTTGAACCGTCACGTAAGAGACGTTCGGAATGCGGCTGATTCTGGGGCGCAGGTCGTAATAGGCGTAGTCGTAAAGGGCCGAGGGATTCTTACCTCCCGTGACGACGAACGAAATGATGGGGAAGATCGAGGGGGTCTGCCGCTCGACGATCGTGTTCGTGCCGGCCGGCAACTGCGAGCCAAGTTCGGCCATCCGCGCCCGCACGTCGTTGAGCGCCTGAATCATGTTGGTGCCCGGCGCGAAGTCGACGTTGATTTCGCTCGCCCCGCGCACCGACTTCGAGCGCACCCGGATCACGCCCAGGACCACGCTCACCTGTTCCTCGATGGGCCGTGTCACCGAGACTTCGACGTCTTTAACCGCGAGGCCCGGCGTCTGCGCGATGACGACCACTCGCGGGAAGGCAACCTCCGGGTAGATGCCGCTGGGCATATGCAGCATGGCGACAACGCCCAGCACACTGAGCAAGGCCGACGTCAGCACGATCAGGCCGAAGTAGGGGCGGGCGGCGGCGACCAGGTTGAGCCCGCGGCCCGATTTCCCCGACGCGTGGCCTTCTTCGGAAGGCGATTCAGTGCCAGCCGGCCGCACCGATTCCAGAGGCGGGGCGGTCACTCGTGCCCTCCCCCTTTCGCGGCAGCTTTTGATTCAGCATCTTTTGATTCGGTCGCTGCGCCTTTCGATTCGCCTGCGGGAGCCTCTTTGGACTCGGCGGCGGATCCTTTTGATTCAGGGGACGAGGTGGCGGTCGGCGCCTCGGGCAGAATGGTGGCCTCGGTGTCGTCGGGGACGCCATAGGCCCCCTCGATGACGACCGGCTCCCCCTCCTTGAGATCGGTCTTCGAGACCGCCACGTTGTCACCTTCTCGAGCGCCGAGTTCCGGATGCAAGAGCTTGATCTTCCCTTCGCGGACGACTGCCAAAAGCGGGCCTTCGCCCTGGTCGAAGATCGCCGAATCGGGAACCGCCAGCTGCGGTTCCTCCTTCCTGAGCACGATGGTCGCCTTGACGACTTGCCCCAACCGCAGCCGCGTGCCGCTGTTGTCCATCAGGATGCGGACGGCATAGTTGCCCGTTTGAGGATCGGCCGCGCTGCCGATAAACGACACCTTTCCGCTGACCGTCTCTTTAGCAGACGACTCGGCCGCGGACGGGCTGCCGTCCGACAGATCGACACGCGCGACCATGCCGGGCTGCAATAACCGCGTGATGCGGGCCGGGAAATAGACCGTCACAAACAGCTGGCGAATGTCGATCACTTCACCGACGGGGGTGCCGATCGTCAGCGTCTGGCCGGGGTGGCAGTTGAGCGACTCGACGACGCCCGCAATCGGCGCGCACAGCGTATGCAGCGCCAACGTTTCACGGGCACTGGCGACGGCCTGCTCGGCCATCGCGATCCTGGTTTGCGCTTCGTCGACCGCCTCCTTGCGCGGGCCGGCCATCAGCAGCTTCAATTGCGCTTCGGCGGTCCGCTGCTGGACCTGCGCCTGCTTGAGGGCCACTTCGGCGTCGTGGAAGACCGCCGGCGACACGGCATGATCTGGAAGCAGCGGGCGCAGCCTGTCGATCAGCGCTTGATCGTGATCGACGGCGATCTTGGCCTGCTCGACCGCAAGCTCGGCTGCCTGCGTCTCGACCGGACGCGGCAGCGATTGCAACAGCTTGAGCGCCGCCACGAGGGTCTCGCGATTGGCTTCCTTTTCGGCAAGCGCCGCCTTCGCCACCGTCTGATCGAGCTCGAGAATCGGTTGGCGCGCCTTGACGCTGTCGCCGAGCTTGACGAGCAGCTTGCGAACGTGCCCCTCGACCGCGGCCGTCAGCGAGCCGACACAATCGGGCAGGGGCTCCGTGCGTCCGAGCCCGTCGACCGTAATCGCAAAGGGAATCCGGCGAGCCGTCACGCAGCGGACGTTGACGTGGCCCGGGATTTTTTCTTCCTCTTTTTCGTCCTTCTTCTCGCCGTCGTCTTTTTTCTCGTCCTCTTTGCTGCCGCTCTTGTCCTTGTCGTGCGCGCCCTGCTTCTCGCCTTTTTCAGAGGACTCGGCGGCGGATTTACCCTCAGAGCGCGCGGTCGTTTGTCCCCAAAAAGCGGCTCCGCAGCCAGCCATCAAGAGCGGCAGCAGTCCGGCCAGCAGAATTCCGAAACGGGTGCTTATCGTCAAGGCGCGTCTCATCGCTTTATAAGGATCGCTTTACTCATTCAGAATATCTCAAACGGGATGCCCGGAGGACGAAAAACCCGTGAGTTTTCTTTCATCCCAAGCCTGCGTCCCAACGGGTGCCGATGATTGGCGATACGATGCCTTCGGCATCCAAAAGCGGGATTGGTGCGCGCGCGAATCCGATTGAATCGCCCGCGCGTGCCCGCAATGTGCCGCACGAGAAAACGGCCGGAATTGCACGCGTCGGTTAGGGATTAATCGCGTGCGCCGTGCTTCGCGCCGGAGTTCTCCACGGAAGGTGAAACGATGCGAACTCGCTCGCCGGAGCTGATCCTCCGATTCCTCGTGATTCTGGCTGCCGCGCTTGTCGGCTGTCAAACCGCCGGGAATTCGCCGGATACCACGAGCCTGCGAGCCAGCCTGAGGTTGGCCTCTGGGCCCAACGCTCTCACGCCTGACGACGAATCGAAGCGCCCGAGCGACTCGCCAAAGTCAGCGCCACCCAAAGTCGAGCTGGCCGCCGCCACTCCCGTGCCCGACTTGTCGGGGCCGTCGGATGCGATCGCAGCTCCGGCGGGGCCGATTGCCGGCGGAGTCGGTGTGGAGCGGCCGGCTATCGCGAGTGCTCCCTCGACGCCGGGCGGACTTGGTTCCTCGGTCGATCCTGCCGCCGTGCAACTGACGCTCGATGCGGCGATCGCCACCGCGTTGGACCGCAACGATACTCTCGTCACTCTTCGGGCGGGCGAACCGATCGCCCAAGCGATGGTTGAGGTCTCCCAACGCTATCCGTGGAACCCGTACATCAAAGCCGAAGTGTTGCCTTACGCTCGCGATCCTTACGGCAACCTCCTCGCCGTCAGAAACACGGTTTACATTCTGCAGTCGCTCGAACTCGCGCACCAACAGAGGTACCGCGAGGCCAGCGCCGCGGCGGCCCTCAATCAAGTTCGCTGGACGGTCGTCGCCGGCGAGCTGACCACGCTGGCCACGACCGAGAAGCTCTTTTTCACGGCCCTCTATCAGCGCGACCTCCGCGATCTGGCGCAGCGAGCGGCTGCGCTCAACGAAGAGCTGGAAGGCGACGTCGAGCGCCGCTTCAAATCAGGTCTGTCCAAGCCCGGCGAAGAAATCACGGCACGCGTCTCGCTGCGTCAGAGCCAGAAGCAAGCGGCGCTTGCCGATCAGAATTACAAAGTGGCTGTTTTGGCTCTGCAGCGGTATCTCAACACGCCCGCCGACCGGCCGTTCGAGTTGGTGGGGCGGCTCGAAGACTTTGCCTGGTCGTCGTTTGATGGATTGGCCTCGGCGGCGGGTGCGGCCGGAGCTCTTAATCCGACGCAGCTCGCGGAGACGCTGGCCGACGAGCGCCCCGACGTGCGCGCGGGGCAGGCGGGTGTCGACGTGGCGCAGGCGAACGCCGACCTGGCCCGCGCCAACACTGTCCAAAACATCCAGTTCGGTCCCTACTACGAACGCGACGAATTCGAGACGCTGTTCTTCGGGTTCGCGGCACAGATGAACCTGCCGATTTGGGATTCCGGGAAACCGCTCGCGCATCAGCGCGAAGCGGAATGTGCTCAACGGCTCATCGGATTTAATGCTCTGCGGACCAGGGCGCGAGTTGAAATCCAGACGGCCCTCGACCGCTATCAACGGGCACGGGCGCTGGCGGAGAAAGAGCGCTCGAACTTCCTGCAGTCGCTCTCGGCCGAGCTGCC
>DASPSM010000153.1:0-2285 GCA_035623955.1 Planctomycetaceae bacterium | reverse complement strand
TATTATTCGACGTACGAGGACGAGGACGAAACGCCCGGCAAAGCCGAAGGCTGTCGGCGAATCATGATTCTGGGGGGCGGCCCCAACCGCATCGGCCAGGGGATCGAGTTCGACTACTGCTGCTGCCACGCCTCCTTCGCGTTGCAGGAGTTGGGGATCGAGAGCATTATGGTCAACTCGAATCCCGAGACCGTCTCCACCGATTACGACACGTCCGACTACCTGTTCTTCGAGCCGCTGACGACCGAGGACGTGCTCAACATCTGCGACCGGATGCAGCCGGACGGGGTGATCGTGCAGTTCGGCGGGCAGACGCCGCTGAATCTGGCCCGGGGACTCGAGGCGGCCGGCGTCAAAATCATCGGCACCAGCCCGGACATGATCGACGTGGCGGAAGATCGCGAGCGATTCCAGGTGATGCTGCAAAAGGTCCGCCTGCGCCAGCCGCCCAACGGCATCGCGACCGACGTCGAGAGCGCCCGCAGCGTGGCGCAGCGCATTGGCTATCCGGTCCTCGTGCGGCCCAGCTACGTGCTGGGCGGCCGCGCGATGGAAATCTGCGACGATGAGTCTTCGCTCGTCCGCTACATGGACGAGGCGGTCGAGGCTTCGTCCGAACGCCCAGTGCTGATCGACAAGTTCCTCGAAGACGCCGTCGAGGTGGACGTCGACGCGATTGCCGACGGGCAGACGACGATCATCGGCGGAATCATGGAGCACATCGAGGAGGCGGGCGTCCACTCAGGCGACTCGGCCTGCTCGTTGCCGCCCTATTCGCTTCAGCCGGCCGTCATCGCGGAGATCAAAGACGCGACGTACGCCCTGGCTCGCGAGCTACAGGTCCGCGGGCTGATGAACATCCAGTTCGCGGTGAAGTTTGTCGAGGGGCACCACACGGTCTACGTCCTGGAAGTGAACCCCCGCGCTAGCCGCACGGCGCCTTTCGTCTCCAAAGCCACGGGTCGCCCGCTGGCCAAGATCGCCGCCAAGATCATGGCCGGCGTGTCGCTGGCCGAACAGGGAATCACGGAGGAAATCTGGCCCAAGCACACGTCGGTCAAAGAGAGCGTTTTCCCATTCTCGCGATTCTCGGGCGTCGACATCATTCTCGGACCCGAGATGCGTTCGACCGGCGAAGTCATGGGGATTGACGAGAAGTTCCCGCTCGCCTTCGCCAAGAGCCAGATCGCGGCGGGTATTTCGCTGCCGACCGAGGGAAGCGTCTTCATCAGCATGACCCGCGACCGCAAGCAGATGATGATCGAGCCGGCCCGCCGTCTGAAAGCCCTCGGCTTCAAGCTTGTCTGCACACAGGGGACGGCCAAGGTGCTTGCCGACGCGGGGATCGAGGTCGAGACCGTCCGAAAAGTGCAGGAAGGCCGCCCAAACCTGCTCGACAAGATGGCCAACGGCGAAATTCAATTCATCTTCAACACGCCCAGCGGCAAAGGAGCCCGCACCGATGAGGGGCGCATCCGCTCGGCGGCCGTGGCGTATGGCGTGCCGTGCGTCACGACGATTCCCGGTTGCCTGGCAGTCGTCAAAGCGCTCGAAGCGCATGTCAAAGACCCGATCCCGCGCGTCAGGGCCTTGCAGGACTGGACGGCTTCCGAGCGCGCCGTCGCCGCAGCCGAGAAATGAGCCGCCGCGACACTCGCCTGGTGCTTGGCTCGCGGTCGCCGCGCAGGCTGGAGCTGTTGCGACAGATTTGGCCAGCCGAACAGATCGACGTCGTTCCACCCAGCTCGATTGCCGAGGCCCATTTCGAGAACCTGCACGACTGGCAGTCGATCGAACGCCGGTTGCTCGAGATCGCCGTTGCCAAGTGCGGCGACGTGGCCGCCCAGGTGCGGAGCAGGCTTAATGACGCGGGCACTCTTTCCCCCCTCTCCCCTTGCGGGAGAGGGGTTGGGGGTGAGGGGGCATTCGGTCATTACGAGTCGTCGGTGGTGATCGCGGCCGATACCGTGGTCATCGTCGATCGTGGCGGCTTGTTGCACGTTCTCGGCCAACCCCCCGACGACGACTCATGGCGAGAAGCGGTCCGCCGCTGGTTTCGTGAAGATTACGCCGGCAAGACTCATCTCGCGGTAACAGCGCTCTGCCTCGAAAGGTTACATTCGAACGGGAGCCAAGAAGCGCGGCGGATGACCCGCGTCGTCACTTCGCGGGTCACATTCGTCGAAGACGTCGATCGCTGGCTCGATTGGTATTTGTCGACGGAAGAACCGCGAGGCAAAGCCGGGGGCTACGCGCTGCAAGGGGCCGGCAGCATCTTCATCGCG
>DASPSM010000144.1:0-2606 GCA_035623955.1 Planctomycetaceae bacterium | reverse complement strand
CCACCGGCTGCATGCGGGCCCATTGGCGGCGTCCGATCTCGAGGATCATCGAATCCGGCCACTTGTGCAGGGGCGAGTAGCGGGGATGCCGCGACTGTTTGTACGGATCGTTTTCCTTCGTGTTGTAGCAGCAGATGAAGGCCCAGCGCGGGTCGTCGCTTTTGTTCTGGTCGGAGCGATGCAGCAGGTTGCAGTGAAAGAAAACGGCCGAGCCCGGCTCGAGCTCGCAATACACCGTCTCCAGCCGCTCGACCGCGACGGCGACGCGCTCCGGATCGGCCCCCGTCTGGTCGCCGACTTTCACGTGGTTGACGCGCCCCATGTGATGCGAGCCGCGGAGCACCTGCAGGCAGCCGTTCTCTTTCGTCGCCCGATCGACGGCGATCAGGCAGCTCGCCAGGTACGGGAACAGGCAGCCGTTGTCGTACCAGTAGCCATAATCCTGATGCCAGGCCCACGCTCCGCCGGTTCGGGGCTCCTTGTAAACCATCTTATGGTGATAGTGGTAAACCTCGTCGCACAAGAGCAGCTCCATCGTCTCGACGATCCGCCGGCTGCGGACGATGGCGCTATAGATGTCGCTTTCCCCCAGCTCGTTCTCGACGCGGACCTTGACGGCCCCCCCTTCGCCGTCGGCCCGCAGCGCCGCGCCGGCCGCCCACTGCGAGTCGGCTCGTGCGATATCGCCCAAGAGCTGCACCTCGTCGCGATCGAGCAGCCCGTCGACGATGAAGAACCCATCGTCGTCGAAAGCGGCGATGTGCTCCTGCGTCAGCTCGAACTGATTCATCGAAGGGCTCCCCGTGTGTCGAATCTAGCACACGCGGGGGGAATATTGAAATTGGGGGCGCGCTCTCCGGTGCTGGGTGAGTTGCTAGCCGTGCACGGCCGGGGCGCCGGTCTGGCCGATGATGTTCATCGTCTTCCATTTGCCGTGCAAAAACCGCAAGAAGAAGACCATTCCCAAGAGGCAAATGTAGGTCGAGCAGGCGGCCCAGCAGGCGTTCAGCCCGCCGTAACCGTTCTTCACGATGATCCACGTCGGCAGCACCAGCACCAGCCATGCGCTCACCAGCGTGTAATAAAACGGAAACCGCGTGTCGCCGGCTCCGCGGATCGCAAAGGCGAAGACCAGCTGCATGCCGTCGAAGAACGTGTAGATGGCGATGAACCGCAACAGCACGATCACCGTGTGCTGAATGCCGGCCAGCTCTTCGGTCGGGTGGCCGCCGGTGAACGGGCGGAGGATCACCCTCGGAAAGACGACGAACAGCACGGCAAAAAACAGCATGTAGGCGGCCGTCGCGCCGGCGGCCAGCCAGACCGTCCGCGACGCCAGCTCGGGCCGGCCCTCGCCGATCCGCTTGCCCACCAGCGTCATCACCGCGGTCGCCAGCCCGACCATCGGCACGAACGAGAGCATGTTGACGTTGAACGCCAGGTTCGTCGCGGCCAGTTCGGCTTTTCCCAGCCGGCCAATCAACAGCAAGAAGACCGTAAAGGCCGAGATTTCCGCGGCCATTTGCAGCCCGGTCGGCGTGCCGTAGCGCAAGAGCCGCCCCAAGAGCTCGCGATCGAAGCCGACATTCTTCCAGAACCCGTACGCAATCGAATCGCGATGCTCGAACGACAGCACGATGTAGGCACCCGCAGCGACGGTGTAGGCGAACACCGTCGAGAGCCCGGCGCCGACGATACCCAACCGCGGAAAGGGCCCCAGGCCGAAGATCAGACACGGGTCGAGCGCGATATTGACGGCCGCCAGCAGAAAGTCGACGTACATCACGATCCGCGTCTTCCCGCGCCCCGAGTAGAAGCAGGCAAACGCCATCGTCACGAGCATCGGCACCGCGCCGCACGAGAGCGTGCGAAAGAACAAGGTCTCGTAATGCTGGACTTCCGGCGCGTGCCCTCCTTTCGCGAAGACATAGGGCGCCAGCGGCCAGAGCGTCAGGAACGAGAGCCCGGCCGCGATCGCCAGAAAAATTCCCTGCCACACCGAGGCGGAGACGCGATCCTTGCGGCCCGCCCCTTCGTATTGGGCGACGAACGCGTTGCCATAGTTGATCAAGCCGACGAACGCGCTGATCACCGTCCAGTGCAGGGCGGCGGCCGGCAAACTGGCGGCCAGCGCGTCCTCGGAGTACCAGGTGAGGAACAGCCGATCGATCGCGATCATCAACGACAGCGAGCCGGAGCTAAGGACCAGCGGAACGGCCACCGTCATCAGCTCGCGAAAGCTGCCGGGCATTGGCCCGGACGGAGCTACGGAGGCGAGCGATTCCGTGTCGCGAGATTCGGTTTCCGCGGCGCGCAGCGGCGGCGACAGCAGGTGAGCCGGGCGGCCCTCCCTGTCGGCAGTCCCTTCCGCAGTGGTCGACGTCCCGGCCATTTTGAACTCTCACGCGCGAGAGGCGCGTTGTATCTAATGAAGCCAAAATGACGAAGCTCGAACCCAGCAGGCGCGAATGACAGTAGTGCCAAGTTCGGGTGATTGATCTTGGAGAACGCAAGGCTCCTCCCGAGACTGGTTTGTGCCAACGAACCAGAAGCCCAAGGAGGGAGCCCATGCGTTCAGGTGCGAGTCATACCATATCGAGTCGCGA
>DASPSM010000136.1:0-6441 GCA_035623955.1 Planctomycetaceae bacterium | reverse complement strand
AATTCAAAGCCAATTTTGATGAGAGAGAAAGGAATTGACGACTACTATGTAGAGTTTTGGCGATTATGGATGAAAGCCCTAAAACACACGCAGCCGCATTTGCTTGCATATCTGATATACATGGTTCAGCGATTGCTTTATATGAAAAGCATTCTTCGGCCTACCGGATCAATTTATCTGCACTGCGATCCGACTGCCAGCCATTATTTGAAAATGCTCATGGATGCGGTCTTCTGCCCCGAGAATTTCCGCAACGAGATCATCTGGCGGCGCACCGGCGCGCACGGGCCGAGGCGGAGCTTTGGGCCGATTCACGACACCTTGTTGTTCTACTCGAAGACAAACGACTATTTTTTCCGAGTCGTCCGGCGGCCCTACATGAAGGGGCACGTCGAATCCCGTTATGCCCTCGAGGAAGAAACGGGCCGCTACAAATTCACGAGCGGCGGTAACGTGCTGACCGGTGCGAACGCCACGCAGGGCGAATCAGGTCGGCCCTGGCGAGGTTTCGATCCCTCCGTCAAAAACCGACATTGGGCGATCCCCGGATTTCTGGCCGAGCAAATGCCTCCCGAGTTTGCCGACCTTGGCGTGCTGGCCAAACTCGACGCGCTCTACGAGGCGGGCCTGGTAGAGATTCGGCCGGGCGCGGCCTGGCCCACCCCCGTGCGTTATCTTGACGACGAAGACGGCCATCCGTGCGGCGATGTCTGGGCTTACCAGCCTTACACCGACGGAGCCGTGCACGGTACCGACAACGGAATCGACGCGGACGTCGCCTGGATGGGCCCGACCGATCCCGAGCGGTTAGGCTATCAAACGCAAAAACCGTTGGGCCTGCTTGCGAGAATCATCGGCAGCTCATGTCCGCCCAACGGATTCGTCCTCGATCCGTTTTGCGGCTGCGGAACGACGCTCGTCGCGGCGCAGGCCGCTTCGCACCGCTGGATCGGCATCGATCAGAACCGCATCGCGATCGATCTGGTGAAGGAGCGTCTGCGCAACACGTTCCAGCTCGAGAGCGATCGCGATTACTCAAGCGCCGAGGGAACGCTCAATCGCGAGCGGGGCCAGAAAATCGGCGCTCGGTAGGAATTGCAGCGCCTACTCCTCCCAATCGAGCGAGCGGGCGACGGCTTTCTTCCAGCGCGCGTAAAGCTGTTCGCGCTTTTCAGCAGGCATCGCCGGCTTGAATTGCCGGTCGAGCGCCCAATTGCGGCGGACGTCTCCCTGATCCTGCCAGAATCCGACCGCCAGGCCGGCCAGGTAGGCGGCCCCGAGCGCGGTGGTTTCTTGCACGACCGGCCGCTGCACGTCGACGCCCAGAACGTCGGATTGAAATTGCATCAGCAGATTGTTGACGGCCGCTCCGCCGTCGACTTTCAGCACCCCCAGCGGCGTGCCGGAGTCCTGCTGCATCGCGTCCAGAACTTCCCGAGTTTGATAGGCCATCGAATCGAGGGCAGCGCGGGCGATGTGCGCTTCGGTGGTGCCGCGCGTCAATCCGACCATCGTCCCGCGGGCGCGCTGATTCCAGTGCGGCGCTCCCAAGCCCACGAAGGCGGGCACCAGAAACACGCCCCCCGCGTCGGGAACGGAAGAGGCCAACTTCTCGATATCTGGTGCCGTTGCGATCATCTTGAGCCCGTCCCGCAGCCACTGCACGACAGCCCCCGCGATGAACACCGAACCTTCAAGGCAATAGGTCACCTTTCCCCCCAGACCCCAGCCAATCGTGGTGATCAGGCCGTTCTTCGACGCGACCGGCTTCGCGCCCGTGTTCATCAGCATGAAGCAGCCCGTGCCATAGGTGTTTTTGGCGGCCCCCGGCTCGAAGCAGGCCTGGCCGAACGTCGCGGCCTGCTGATCGCCAATGTCGGAGGCGATCGGCACCGCGGCCCCGAGCAGCGAGCGATCCGTCTCTCCATAGACTGCGCTTGAGGGTTGCACCTCGGGAAGCATAGCCCTGGGGATCTTCAGGATCCTGAGCAGCTCGTCGTCCCAATCGAGCTTATGAATGTTGTAGACCAGCGTGCGGCTGGCGTTGCTGTAATCGGTAACGTGGCGCTTGCCCCCGGTCAGCCGCCAGATCAGGAAACTGTCGACGGTGCCGAAAAGGACCTCTCCCTTCTCGGCGCGGGCCCGCAAGCCGGGAATTGTCTCCAGCAAATGGGCGATCTTTGTGCCGGAAAAATAGGCGTCGACGACCAGCCCCGTCTTCTCGCGAAATGTCCCCTCGAATCCGTCGGCCTTCAGGCGGTCGCACAGCGGCGCGGTGATGCGGCTCTGCCAGACGATGGCGTTGGCGACCGGCTTGCCCGAGCTTTTTTCCCAGACAATCGTCGTTTCGCGCTGGTTGGTGATCCCGAGCGCGGCTACGTCGGACGGGCTGCGGCGCGCCCGAGCGAGGGCCTCCCGGGTGACGTCCAACTGGCTCTTCCAGATCGCCTCAGGATTGTGCTCGACGTGCCCCGGCTGCGGATAAAGCTGTTCGAACTCCTCCTGGGCCGAGGCCATCGGCTGGCCGTCGCGTCCGAAGAGTATCGCCCGGCTGGAGGTGGTGCCTTGATCGAGAGCCAGCACACAGTCGGCCATAAAGCGCGCTCCTTACGGCAGGTCGGCAACTCAGAGTTTGAACAGCACTTTTTCGAGATCGGCGACGACGTGGCGCCGGCCTTTCTGCACGACGCGGTGCCCTTCCGCCTCGAGCCGGGCCTTGAGCGCCGTCACGCCGCCGGGGAATTTAGGATTCAGCTCGCCGCCCACCTTGAGCGTCCGCCAATAGGGAGTGATGCGTTTGGCTCCCTGGGCCGCAGCTTCCTCGGCAGCGTGGGCGGCAATCCACGCGAAGATCCCGGTCGTCAGCGGGCAGCCGATCGAGGCTCGATGCTTGTGCGCCAAGTGGGCGCGAATTTCATTGATCGTGACGACGCGACCCTTAGGCACTTTGCGCATTGCGGCGTCGACCTCGCGCGGCGCCGGCACGACGACGGTTCCAGTGCCCCAGCGCCGCGACATGGCCCCTTCGATTCGGACGACCTTCGGGAGATCTTTGTCGTCCGCCAGTTTTTCGCGCCACGTCTTTCGCGGTGCCATCTCAGACCTCTAAAATCCGGCCGTGGCTGCAGCGTACCCGCTGCTTCGGGCGCGTCGTCCGCCTGTGGCCTGTCGCACGCGTGCGGCGCACAACGTGCCGACAAGCGAAGGCGGCCGGCCCATCAATGCGTCAGGAGCAGATACATGCTGTATAGCACGACGAGGGCCACCACCAGAGTACCGAACTCCAGCAGCTGGCGTCCCAGCTGAAGCCGGCGCAGGGCAATAATTTGAGCGATAACCTCCACCACTGCCACCATCGTGAATTTGAAGGCCACGATGCCTGAGAGGTTCCACTTTTCGAAAAACCATCGCGCGAGCGGATTGGATTCGTAGAACAAGGCCCGCCCGTCCGGCTCAGGGACGTCTGACAGCATCAGATAGGTCATGATCACATCGAGCACGCTCGCCAGCAGGAACAGGGCGCTCTCTCGCTGCAGCGGCAGCGCGTATCGGAAGAGGGCATGCCACACGCCGTTACGAGCCGACGGGGGTTGAGAGACGGATTCGGGCACAGTCGCCCCTCGGAGGCGGCGGATTCGAGAACGCAACACCGCGCGCGGACTCGGTCGCGTTTGGCGTACCATCTTGCCGGCCAACTTGCAAGATGCTCCGGGGCGGCGGCTTAGTCGCGCACGATTTGCGAGCGCAAAATCGACGCCGAGCGGGAAATCCACCCGATCGCGCGAACTAGCGCTGAACCGCCAGCGTTCCCTCGAGCAGAACCTGCGTCAGGCTCAAGGTCTGATCGCCACCGCGGTGCAGATGAGCGCTGTGCTTGACAGCACTTCCGCGGCGGCGGTCCGGCGTGCATTGGGCGATCCCGCCGTAGAAGACCAGATCCCGGCTGCAGTCACGGCAGTGAGCCAGATGCACCCAGAGATCGGCAGGCAAATCGCTGCGGGACTTGTCGCAATAATAAGCCCGCATCTCGTCCTCGTAATAGCCGCAAGGAGCCGACGCCGTTTTCAGCTCGATCTCCGAAGTCACAAACGATCGCACGTAGGACGAGAAGCAGAGCAGAACGGGCGTCAGGGCGACGAACACCACTGCGGAAACCTGGCGAGCCTGATGGGCGCGCTTCCGCCACCGCAGACGCGAAACGAGCCCGCGAACCTCGCCGCCACACGCACGCCAGCCGTCGGCGCGCGAAACCGTCTGTTCGTTCGTTGTCGTCATTTGATTGCTCCGGACTTGCCGCCCGAGCGGTCCAGTTCAAGGTCCGGCCGTACATCCTGTTCGCGACGCGTCAGAGATCTCGGTGTCCGAAGCGTCCGGCCCTGAAGCCAACGCCGGCTCGGAACCGGGACGTTGGCCGACTCAATGTGCGGAGCAGCGCTTGCCCCGCTTACCAGTCAATTATTCCCCACTTTCAAAAATTGGTCTGTGAAATACCTCACGTGATGCAATTCTTGCTCAACGAGTCGGTTCTCGCCATAAATCTCTTGTACGTTTGATGTTAGGTATCGGCGCCTCGATCTCGGCGGCCAATCGCCCCACCTCGTGCAGCACAATTTCCTTGCGGCTGACAGTCAGGGCCCCTTCCTCCTGCAACTCACCCAGCACCAACGTCACTGTCTCCCGGGTGCTGCCGATAATGCTCGCCAGCTCCTGATGCGACAGGCGAATGCCGATCGAAATCGACCCGTCGTGGACGTATTTACCGTATTTCTCGGCCAGATCAAACAGCAAATGGACGACGCGTTCGCGGTTGGAGCGGAAGAGGAGCGCCTTGAGCCTCCGGTTGAAACGCTGGACGCGCACTCCCAGCAGCTTGTTCAACCCCAACGAGAGCTTGGGGTGCTCGTCCATCAGCCGCTGGATTTCTTCGGTCGGAATGACCACCACCGTGGAAAGCTCCATGGCCTCGGCATATTCTTCGCGCTGCGTCGGGTCGACCAGCGCCAACTCGCCGAACAGCTCGCCAGGATCGATCAGCGCGAGGAGCGCTTGTTTGCCGTCCTGGGTGTTATGAAAGATTTTCACGCGACCAGACGTCAGCACCAGGACGCAATCGCCCAGGTCGGAGGGGACGTAGATCAGCGTGCCTCGCTTGAACTCGCGGGATTTCGCGCGAGCCTCCAGCCGCCGGACTTGCTCTTCCGAGAGACATTGGAAGAGCGAACAGTCCTTCAGATACCAGAACTTTTTATCCATTCGGGGGAACCCGCCCTGGTGCGCAGACAGGCTGTTGTCCGAGCGTCCAACCTGAGAGGAGGACCGAGCGTAGGGAGTTCCCGCTAAAAAACACGAAAAATTCATCCGTTGCGGGCGCGGACAATCCAGGTGGTCGCAACTCTCAGAATATCCCGGCCGTGGAGCAGTCTCAAGCCCCTAAGAGAGTTAACAGAGAGGCGCGCCAACCTCTGTGAGAAAGTTAACAAAATGCCATCAAACTCTTTTGTCCCCTTTATTTGCGGGCCAGGCGCGATTCGGCCCGACTGAGCCGATCGGCCCAATACAACGGCTCGGGAAGCCGGTGCCCGAACGCAAATGCCCGTGCGATGCGGGAGGCGCTTGGAACGTCCACTTTCTGACCGGGTGAAACGTACAGCGGCCTCGAGGCGGGAGGCAACGTCAGCACAGCACCCGCCGCGCGCTCGTCGACCATGACTAGCGCTTGGGGTTCTTTCGACCTGGCCGCGGGGCTTGCCAGTCGGCCGCAGAGCAACGACTTGGCGACCCCAATCGTGGGCACATCGGCGACCACGCCGAAGCAGGCCGCCACGCCGGCGCCGCGCGGATGCAGAATTCCGTTCCCGTCGACGAAATAGAGATCGAGCTCGGGAAACTCTTTGCGCGATCGCTCGAAGAGAGCCAACAGCATCGGCAGCTCGCGAAACGTCAGCAAACTCGGGATATACGGCAGCCCCGGGCGATCACGATGCGTCGTCGTCCACACCACTTGCCCCGATTTGCTCTCCACCACGGCGCACGCGCCGGTGGCCGTGCCGTCGCGAGAGTAAGAAACGTCGAGCCCCGCCGCCAAACCCGGCACGTCGTCTCGCGGAGTCAATTGAACGCGCGTGGCCAGCACGAGCTGCAGATCGATCAATTGGGCCAGTGGTTTGTCCGTCCGAAAGTCTCGAAAAACGAAGTCTTCGAACCGCTCGACGCGCCGATCCTGAACAGGCACTCCCTCCGCTTTCAGCCGCGCTTCCTTCTCCGTAGGCTCGTGGCCGACAACGTAAAGTCCCAGTTCGCCCCCTTTGCGCACGACACGGTGACAAAGGCATTCCTCGACATGGGGATGCTCTCGCAAATACTCCCCAACCCAGCGTGCCGCCGATCGCAGCCCGAGCGCGTCGGCCAGATCACCGTACGTCGTCACGCGGCCGCGTGGGA
>DASPSM010000134.1:0-5737 GCA_035623955.1 Planctomycetaceae bacterium | reverse complement strand
AGGCGCCGGTGAGAGTCGAACTCACGATGGCGGATTTGCAATCCGCTGCCTTAGCCTCTTGGCTACGGCGCCGTTTTTCGTCGGCGTCGCCCGTTACGGGCCCGCGTTCGATCCGACACGGGCCCGACGGCGACTAATTTTCGTCGGGGTCGCCCATTACGGGCCCGCGTTAATTCGGACACGGACCCGACGGCGACTAATTTCGTCGGGGTCGCCCAGGCCCGCGTTAAATCAAACACGGGCCCGACGGCGACTAAATCGTCCGAATCCTAATGCCAGCCTGTACTTGGCGTCAAGCGCCGCGCGCGGGCCTCGCAAGTCGATTAAGACTCCGCTCTGCCAGACTGGATCGGCGAATCGGCCCGCCCAGCTGAATCAATTGTGCCAAAGATTCCAAGCCTGCCAATTGTTAAAGCGTACGTCAAAAACGAGTTGAGTGCCCCCCGGCAGGCTTTGCCCAAAAACGGGGACAGACCCCTGACCCGTTGCGGCCGGAGCGCTGGTTTGCGACGTTGGGTAGGGGGTCAGTCCCCGTTTTTGAGCAAAGCCCCCCCGGCAGCTTCTTTGCGCCGGCCGGTGGAATTGGAGTTCGCGTCCGGCTAGGATCGCACACTTTCGGCTCGAACCCGCCTCACGGAGTGCGTCAATGGCGTCCCAAATTCCCAGCGGACGGGGTGGCGGGAACGGGTTCAATCCGGCTCGGGCTGTGCGTGCAGCTCGTCGCCGCCTGCGATTGTCGCCCGAATTGCTGCAAGGACGCGTCCGGCACTGCCAGAGCCGACCACGGTCCCATTTCGACGCAGGAGGCGACGACCCCGATGTCCAAGAAATCGATCAATGACGTTCAAGAAACCGAAGAGGAGTTGATCTCCAAAGCCCAGTCGGCCGTCAGCCAGTCGAACTGGGTCGTCGGCGAATGTGCCGACAAATGGACCCGCCGCTACGCCCGCGGCCGGGGCGACGGCGACTTTGCCGTGCTGCTGGGACTGACGGCCGATCAGGTCTTTCAGCGTCGGCGGGTCTGGCAGACTTTTGCCGACGTTTACCAGAGCTATCCGTCGCTCAAGTGGTCGCACTTTTACGCGGCCCTCACCTGGGACGACGCGCCCGAGTGTTTGCAGTGGGCCGACGAAAACCAGGCGACCGTCGCCGAGATGAAAGCCTGGCGGCGAGCCTTGCGCGGCGAAGAGCTGAAGAGCGAATCGCAAACGGACGACGAATGGGGCGGCCCGGCCTCCGTGGCCTATGTCCCGGACGATCACGTGGCCGTGCGCGATCCGTCCGAATTCACGCAGGGCGAATTCGCGGAAGGCGATCCGCGCAGCCGATCGCCGCGGGGATCCGAAGAGAGCCGCCCGCCGGCCGAGACAGTGAGCGGCGTTGCCCGCGGTTCCGATTATGCTCCGTTTCGCAGCGGGGCCGGGAGTCCCGCGCCTAAGGACAGCGAATCGGTCGCAGTCGCCCCGCGTCCGCAGCCGTCGCCCGAGCAGCTCATCACACGAATGTCGACCACCCTCGAGAGAATCAACGAGGCGCTCACGCCCGACGTGCTGAAGGCGTTTAAGTCCTTGCCTGAAAAGAAGCGGAGCCGGTTCCTCAAGGCCGTGAGTGGGCTCTCCACGAAGTCGGCCCGTCTTCTTTAGCCGCGACGCGCGTGTATGATTTGTGCTGGCCCGTAACGGATAAAAGGCATGGCCTCCGAGCGTCCGCGACCTACGTCGATTGGTCCGAGTTCCGGCGGAACGGTGAATGGCTGGCTGGTCGCCATTCTGCTGATCGCGTTCGTCGCTCTGTATCTCAAGCTCAGCGGGTTCTGGCCCCGTGCCCTGTTTGACCCGGGCGCCGCTCCGCGGGCGATCACTCCCCGAGGCGACCTGGCCGAGGATGAAAAGGCGACGATCGCGATTTTCAAATCCGACAATGGCTCGGTCGTCCATATCACGACGAGCGCCCTGGGCGAGGACTTCCGGATGAACCCGGTCGAGATCCCGCAGGGTTCCGGCAGCGGCTTCGTCTGGGATAACCAGGGGTACATTGTCACGAACTACCACGTCGTTCGCAGCGCCATCCCAGACACCGGCCAAGGCCGCGGCGGCATCATTCACGTCGCGCTGCCCAACAGTGCGACGAGCTACCAGGCGGAGTTTGTGGGAGCCAGCAGCAGCACCGACCTGGCGGTGCTCAAGATCAACGCGCCGGCAGGCGACCTCAAGCCCATTCCGCTCGGGCGTTCCGACGATCTGCAGATCGGCCAAAAGGTCTTCGCGATCGGCAGCCCATTCAGTCTCAACCAGTCGTTCACGGCAGGCATCATCAGCGGATTGGGGCGAGAGATCGGGGCGGAGAATGGCCAGACGATCAAAGACGTGATTCAGGTCAGCGCCCCGATCAATCCGGGAAACTCCGGTGGCCCGCTATTGGATAGCGCGGGTCGACTGATCGGCGTGACGACGGCAATTGTGAGCCCGACCGGGGCCTTTTCGGGGATTGGCTTTGCGATTCCCGTGGACACGGTGAATTCCGTCGTGCCGCGGCTGATCCAGTCCGGCAGTGCCGAGCCGCCGTCGCTTGGATTGTCTCTCTTTCAGGATGACGTGACGTCGGCGCTGCGGGAGCGCGGGTACCTCAAGCAGGCAGGGGCCCTGGTGGCCCGGGTTTGGCCCGGCGGCGGGGCGGCCGCGGCCGGCATCGTTCCGACACGCCAGATGCAGTCCGGAAACCTCGCTTTGGGGGACCTGATCGTGGCGATCGACGGCATGCCCGTCTCGGAACCCAAGACGATTGCCGACGTCTTGTCCAAGAAAAAATCGGGCGACACGGTCGTGCTGACGGTGATCCGTGGCGAAGATCGGAAGGAGGTCCCGGTGACGCTGCGACCGCGTCCCGTGACCGATTAATAGCGGACTCGAGCCGGCGCTCGGGCGAGAATCGCGTCGAGACAGTGCTTGAACGGGCCGTCGTTGCGTCTTACGATGAAGTCGGTTCGTTGCCAAGCCGGTCGGAGCCGCCAATAACAATCGGCGTGGGTTAAGGATGACGTCGCGATATCGAGGTACACGCGTGCCACGTCGCACAGTTCCGGGTGCCAAAGCGCCGTCTGTCGCGTCTGAAGAGGGCGTGACGGTCGTCACGCTGGGGCCGGAGTACGAAAGCCTCGAAGAGACCGAGCTCGAGACGCTCAAAGGGGCCCTGCTCGAGGTGGCCGAGCGAGCCGATCCTCCCCTGGTCGTGCTCGACCTTTCGCAGCTGCGATTCTTCGGATCGGCCCTGATCGAAGCCCTGTTCCGCGCCTGGAATCATCTCAAAGGCCGGCCGGGAGGGCGGCTGTCGCTCTGCGGGTTGACCAGCTACTGCCGCGAGGTCGTCGAAATCACGCACCTCGACCAGCTCTGGTCGATCTTCGAGACGCGAGCCGAGGCGGTCAACGCCCTGAAACAATCTGTGCCAGGGCGGTCGGGCTAGACAACAGATTGCATTACGGGTGCAAGTCACTGATTCGACACAGGTTGAACGCCATGCGTCGGAATTTGAGCCGGGGCACACATTTCCCAAACCGACAGCTTCGCTGTCGTTCCGGAACCGACGGCAGAGCCGTCGGTTTGGGAAACTGAACGCGGCAATGATTGCACAATCGACGCTCCCACCACGCTCGCCCTCGAAGGACTTACGACGCAGATGCAATCTGTTGTAGAGCCAGCGGCTCTCTATGCGCGGAGGCAACGGCTCTCTGTGCGGGCTAGCCGCGTGAGACCCGGATACGCACCCCTGCGGTTAGCCCGCACAAACAGGCCACGCCTGCTGCTATTTCGCCGGGGTGAAGGATTCGCCGGAATCGGAATCGCGCGTCTCGGGGACTTCGTCGATGCGAAAGGCGACCTCGCCTCCATCGATATCGATCAGCGTCAGGACGCGGTTTCCGATTCGGATCGCATCGCCGACAGATAGCTCGAACTCCTGCACGCGCCGCCTCCTGCTGGTGCACGGGTGCTTGTGTGCGGCCGCGACTATAGCACGCGCGATTCTCTCGGTAAATGGATTCTGAGGGCGCGCCGGACGCCCGCGGTAGTCGGTCACCCAAAATCTGAGATCGCTCTTGCAATCTAGAATCGGCGCGTTCAAGTCGCGCGCAACGCGGGGCGAGTGACTCGTCGCAAGCCGGTCGCCCAGGCGCGCCGCGCGCAGTAAAATCTGACTAGCGTCCCGGATTGCCCGAGCACTGAGCCACTGATGCATCCGTTGCACTTTCGCCCGATTCTCAAACGCATGCGCTGGGGCGGCCGCCGGCTGGGAACTCTCTTGGGCAAACCGCTGGGCGAGGGCTCCGACTACGCCGAGAGCTGGGAGATTGCCGACTGCGGGCCCGATCAAACCACGGTGGTCGGCGGCGTTTATCAGGGCTGGACGCTGCGACAACTGGTCGAGACGCATGGAACGGCGATCCTGGGTCTGCAGTCGACCGCGGATCACTTTCCGCTGTTGATCAAGTTCCTCGACGCGCACGACCGCCTCTCGGTGCAGGTGCATCCGAACGACGACCAGGCGCGGCGACTCGGGCGCGGCCCGCGCGGCAAGACGGAAGCGTGGCTCGTGCTCTTTGCTGAGCCGCACGCGCGGTTGTATACGGGGCTCAAGCGGGGCGTTGACCGCGCCGCGTTTGTGGGCGGAGTCGATCGGAACCGGATTGAGGAATGCCTCCACAGCTATCACGTGCACCCGGGCGATTGTGTGATGGTGCCGGCCGGAACGGTCCACGCCATCGGCGAAGGGATCGTGCTGGCGGAGATTCAGCAATCGAGCGACCTGACCTTTCGCATCGACGACTGGGGCCGGCTCGGCGCCGATGGCAAGCCGCGGATGCTTCATCGCGACGAAGCGCTCGAGTGCATCGATTTTGACCGCGGGCCGGTCGATCCGATAAAGCCCCAGCGTCACGAAGAGGACGAGCACCAGGTCGAGAATCTTGTCGCTTGCCCGTACTTCGAGATGCGGCGGCACGTCCTCACGTCGAGCTGGCGATTGCCCGACGATGAACGATTTCGGATCCTCATGCCGCTTGCCGGACACGCTGAAGTCCACCACGAAGCCTGGCGGCAGACCCTCGGATTGGGAGACACGCTGTTGATCCCCGCCTGCCTGGAACGCGTGACGGTCGCGCCGGCGTCGCCGGAGGGGTCACGCGCGTCTGCTTCGACAATTGTCTTGGAAGTGTTCGTGCGCTAACCGTCGATGCGGCGGCGGTTGGGCGCCACGCGTGCGCACGATTTTGAGACGGCAGGGCGGATACCCCTCACCCCCAGCCCCTCTCCCGCAAGGGGCTTTGCCCAAAAACGGGGACTGACCCCCTACCGGAAGGGCAAACCAGCGCTCCAGCCGCAACGGGTCAGGGGTCTGTCCCCGTTTTTGGGCCGTAGTTTACTCGCGCCGGCCGCGGACTGATTCCCAGGACTTTGGCGGCTCCGGCGGGCGGGTTGGGACCGATTGCTGGGACTTCCCCTTCTCCGCGAGAGTGTCCCGTCCATCGGGCGCCGATGGTCCAACGGGTTTGGCTGGGGCCACTTGCGGTTGGACAGGATTCGGTCGGGGTGGCTGGGGTCGAGCCGTCAGGCTCGCCCCCAGGTGTTGAGACGCTGCGGGCGGCGAAGACGCCGACCCCGGGCACCCTGCCGGCGGGTCGACGGGCTCCGGCCGGTTCATCGGGCGGGCCAGGTCGTGGGACTCCTTTAAAAACTGTCCCGTC
>DASPSM010000129.1:0-7198 GCA_035623955.1 Planctomycetaceae bacterium | reverse complement strand
GCCGTTCTTTTTGTTCGTCAGTTTCTACGAGCCGCACTCTCCGTTTAATTTTCCGACCGAGGACCGCGGCCGATTTGATCCGAGCCAATTCAACGTTCCTCGCGTCGGGCAACAAGACGACTGGCAAATCCCGGCCGTCTTCCGCAGTCTGACGCCGCGGGAGAAGCAAGGGATTGCCGCGGCGTATTACACTTCGGTCGCGTTTCTCGATCGCAACGTGGGTCGCGTGCAGGCGGCGTTGGAGAAATCAGGGCAGGCCGATCGCACGCTCGTGATTTACACCGGCGACCACGGCTATCTCTTGGGTCAACACGGCCGGTTCGAGAAGCACTGCAGCTACGAAGAGGCGATTCGCGCGCCCCTCTTGATGCGTTGCCGCGGCGTCGTTCGCCCTGGCGCGTCGACTCGCGCCCTGGTCGAGTTCATCGACATTGTCCCAACCGTGCTCGACTTGTGCGGCGTGGCGATTCCGGCGAACGTTCAAGGCCGCTCGTTGCGCCCCCTGCTCACTGGCCACAGTGCCACGCATCGCCGCGAAGTTGTTGTCGAGTACGCCCCCAACGATGAAGCGGCCATCCGTGACGATCGCTGGAAGCTGATTTTCGAGCGCGGCAAACGCCGCCGCACCGACGGCTACGACACAGGGCTTCCCCTGCCCGGCCGCAAGATTCGCCTGTACGACCTCGAAAACGATCCGCGCGAGCTGACCGACGTCGCCGGGCGTCCGGAAAACGCCGAACGCGTGCAAGGGATGCTCACGCTTCTGGCGGAGCACCTTCGCTCAACGGCACGCGAACCGCCGCCAATTGCCGAGTCGCGCAATGTGCTTGACCAGCTCGACGTCCTGGTTCAGCCGCACGACGTGCCGTCGACCGCCGTGCGTTAAGTGAGTTCGCCGGCGCGCGAGCCTGACGGTCGACCGGACGCTGTTGACGGCTCCTTAGATGTTTTTGTCTGCGGAGCGTGTGTCCTCGACATAGTCCCGGTCCCAGCCGGTGGCTTTGATTTCTGATAAAATGAGCGTGATCACAAAATATAATGAGTGGCGGTGTCGCGCCACGGGGGTTCGAGTCAGGTCGGCAAGCTGCTGGAGCTGGGGTTGAGCGCGGCTGATTCGCCACAGTTCCGGCAGCGTCAACGCTGCTGAACTTCCAGTGTCGAACCTCACCAATACGGCCGATACCGCGCGTTTCCGAAACCTAGCGCCGGGTAGAAGACGAAGCCCAGGAATGTCAGCCCCAGTCCGAAGGTCGCGCGCTTGCCGAAGTTGTGGGCGATGTCGATCGACACCATCAGAAAGACGAAGAGATTGACGAACGGGACCAATAACAGCAGAAGCCACCACCAGGGGCGACCGCCGATTCGCAGCCACAAAATCACATTGTAAACGGGAACGATGGCGGCCCAGCTCGGCTTGCCGGCCTTGGCGAAGGTCGCGCCCACGCCGACAAAAAAGAACACGGTCATTACCACGTACGTGACTGTCACGACCAGCCCCAGGTCCGCTTGCGACTTGCGGCTCAGATAGCGATCAAGCGGCAAAGCCCGGGCATCGCCAGTGCCGGCTGTCGACAAATTCGCATTCGTGCTCTCCCAATCCGATGCGGCTTGCTGCCCAGTCGGGGCGGCAGACAGCTTCGCCAGGTTATTCCAGATCAACAGTCCCTGCAGCAGACCAAGGAGGCACGCGCCCACGATCCCCAGCGCATAGACGGGCCAGTCGGACTTGCCTTCTCGTTTCGGGATTCGGCGCTTGCGTCCCTTAACCGGCATTCCGGCTTCTTGCCGAGGAGGAAGCGCTCCCGGCTCGAGATCGACCTCGTCCGGTTCCTCCCAGGACTCGGGCGAGCCGGAGAGTGGCGACTGTTCGACGCGGCTACCCCGCGCTGGAGTCGTTGCTCCCGAAAACTGAGGCTGTCGCGGTGCGGCGGGACGGCGCGGTGGCTCGGTTCGCTCCGGTTTGGGCGCGGCCGCGGGCGGCGCTTCCACATTGAGTTGCGCGCCCGTCGAGCCATCGGAGAGCGGCGACAAGCCAAACTCGTGCTGGCATTTCGCGCAGACCAAGCGGCGTTCGGCGTATTTTTCCGCCAGCTTGAACTTGGCACCGCAGCCCGGGCAGGTGACTTCGATCGACATCCGCGCCCTTCGAGATCGAGCAACCAGCGCCGAAAGTGAATTGCTGGGCAACAGTATCGCAACTGGCCAATTCGGATGCTACCTCTTTTCTGGCGAAGAGACTTGAGTTGCGCGTCCGCCTTTCCGAGCCGAGGACGCCGCTGCGATCCCATATGGAGCGTTGATCGAAGACTCGTAACCCGCAAGAGGCCGGAGGTTGTCCTACCCCCGGCCCCTCTCTCAACGGAAGCCGTAAGACAAAAAGCTGCGAAATCTCATGGGTCGTGGGGCGTTGTCTCAACGGGCTTCAAGAAGTACGAGAGAAGCTGCTTGATCCGGTGCGGGTCGTAGTTCCCGTCGTCGCCCTCAAACCAGTTTGTGTTCTGGAACTGCAGAGCCTCGCGCTTCGAGTCGAGGACGCCGATGTGCGGCTGCGTAATTCGGTGGGGAATCTGGAAATATCGCTGCGCGACAACCACGCCCGATTCGCTGTACAGGTCGACCGGGACAAGGATAAAGCTCTTGTCCACAAATGGGCCGAGTTCGGCATCGTCCTTCAAGATCGGATAAAGCGACAGGCTGTTGCTGAGCGAATTGTCGCCGAAGAGGAGCAACACCTTCTGATGCGTCTCGTTGGCGGTCTTGACGGCGGCTTCGACATCCGCAACTGCGTCGGCAAACCGATCGAAGATTGGCTTGAATGACGTGCCAGAATCTGGAATCGCAGTTCGCCTTCGGGCCCTGCGCACAGGCGCCCCGGCTGTCAGCCGAAACCCCCCGATCCCACCGCCTCCACCAGACTGGGCCGGCACTTCATGGACTTTCGTCCCTTTGGGAAAGTCGACCAGAAACTCGGCCGAGGGGATCGGCCGGTTGACCGCCAGGTTGGTGATCGCGTAAGTGTGCATCCGCTCGGCGCTGCCCACAGTGAGCGACGAGACTTGGCATCCGTTGGGCACCCAGCCTGAGACGGGATCGTTTCGGTATGAAATATCGGTCCGTTCGACGTCCCGGCCATCCGCCATTCGGTGCTTGCGTAGCACAATGTAGTCCCGGGTCGGATCGAGCCAATACGAAGTCTGCGCGCGCTCCGGGCCTTGTTCGTTTATCTCAATAATCAAGCAAAGCGCCTCGCCGATTTTTCCGCGGTTCTCCGAGACGCTGTAATCGGCGGGATTGATGCGTCCCAGGTGCGGATCGAAAGGGCGAAAGGCGAGGAGAACCGGTTCCGTCCCGGCGTCTCGCGCCTGCGGAATCGAGAACCCGGAACGAGTCGACCCGATCCCGGTCAGCGTGGGGTGATTCAGCGCCCGGTAAGTGCGGGTTGTCGTTCCGTCGAACGTGATGCGGGCCGGGGGAAAAGTTGATTGCGCTCCGCCTCGCCCTGGCCGCTTCTTCTGGTCGGCCGTGCTAAGCTCGCGCTCAATGATTGTCGACGCGACTTCCGGCGGATAGGGACGATCGTCGGCAATGTATGCGAAACGCTCGCCATCGATGAGGATCGTGTGCGCGCCCTCTTTCGGCTGAGGCGCCGCCTCCGACGCCAGCGTCGAAGGCTCCTGCTCCTCGCGCCAGCTGAATTGGACCGACTTGGCCTTTTCCTGCCGCCTCGTCCACGCAGCGACGATCGCCTCCATTGTCGAGTGTTTTCCCTCCCCGGGCTTTCTGTTCTTATCGGCCGGAATCAGTTCGGCTGACACGTCGCAGACGCGAGTGCCAGATGGAAATGAGCGAGCGAAGGTGTCGCTTGGGAATTTCTCGTTGATCGAATAGTGCGTGACCGTGGCCTCGAGGCTTCCCTTGATATCCACCTTCTGATCAGGCTGTCCCGGCAATTGGCGTTTCCAGCGCGAGGGGACCCAGCCGTGCTCCTTATCGCGCTGGTATTCAATGGCGACGGCGGTCGGAGACGCGAACCCTTGTCGTCTTTCCCAGCGGACCGCAATGTCGTCCCGGCTCGGATCGACCCAGACCTTTTGAGAATGGTCCACGGCGTCCATCTGGACCTCGACACATCGCACGCCGTCCACCAGATCGTTCTCGGCGACGATGCGGCAATTTTCGACCGACGGCCAGCCGAGCGCCTGATCGAGTGGACGAAAGGCAAGGCACAATGGCTTCCAATCGTACGTTCTAGGGTCGGGCCGCGACCCGCGCTCGCGAAGCGGGAATGCCGAGAGTCCTTTAACACTTGTCTGGCCCCAGATCGCGATCACCGGCGACTCGCCGGGGGCGGTTGGCATCGTCAACCGGGAGATCGTTGTCCCGTCGACGATCATGCGAATCCGGGCGGCCCGCGGCCAGTCGCTCAGCCCTTTGCAAATCACCGTGAAGAATTCGTCGCGAACCCGATCTTTCCCGTCGACCCAGAATTCCGATCGAGGAATGGTGAGCTCGACGCCCTTCTCGGCGATCGCCATTCCCCCGTCCTTCAAGCCTCCGACAACCGGGTTGTTCCAATAGGTGGGAAAGAGGTAACCCTTGGGCAACGTGATCCGAGTGTCCCAGGAAAAGTGAAATGATTTCACGCGGTCCTGTCGGGCTTTCCAGTTGCCAAGGATTCGGCTCAGCGTTTGCGCCCGCTTGGCGTCGGTCGAGCCGACTTTTGTCCCCGCAGTGGGGTGTTTGTCGGGTTTCTGATTCTCCTCGGCGGTCGTCACTCGGGCTGCCATGGACGGCACGCACAGGGCGAGGATTAGCGCAGACAGAGTAGGCCGCGATCGCCGGTATTGTCGCAACACGAGAATCTCCTGTGATGAACCTACAAATGATCGCTGAGCAGAGGATCGAGCTCGGCCGTATTTCAGACTACCCCGACCCGCAATCAGGCCGCAACCACACGGCGTGGGGCGTTTCCGGCACGAGAGGCTCCATTCAGCCGGCTCGACGGCGGACGTGGGCAGATCTTTATGCCATTTTTTTGGCACACTTGACCCACTGAGTCCGCCGCTTGCCGTCAACACAGTCCGCCGCTGGGGCTCTCCATCAGGTCTGGATGGCCCAGCACAGCCTTTTGAAACAGCATTTTCTTGGAGTGGATTTGGCCGTCGAGGGTTCCCCGATTTCCGCAGCCGAGCCGCGAATTTCGGCTGACCTGGAGCTGGTTCGCGGCTTCCCCCGAAGAATACGCGGCTACAAAGTGAAGGCGTCGGGACTCGAACCCGAGACCTACGGATTAAAAGTCCGTTGCTCTACCAACTGAGCTACGCCTTCTCGAATTCGTTAAGTATCGTCCCGACCCTCGCTTGCGACAACCGCTCGACCATCACTGCCGGTTGTTTTGGGTGTCGAGTTACCAGAAGTGTTACCTAATCGCCTTCCAACCGACTCCCAAACTGCTGCTGCGGCCGTGTCGGCGTTCTTGCCGACGTAGAAACGCAAGGTTGTATCGATCGAGGCATGCCGCATCAACTGTTGCAGGATCGGCGGCATGACGCGGGAAGCCCAACGCTCGCCGAATGCCCGGCGGAAATCGTGAGCGCTCGCATACTTCACCCGGCCCGTCCGAATGTCGGTGGCCACCTTCACGCCGGCAGCTTCACCGATCGCCGAGATGATCTTCGAGACCCACAGCAGGCTGAGGCGCTCGCGCTGCCCACTCAGTGGCATCGGATTGAACACCGGGCCGGTCCGCTCGTCCTCGGGCGTCGTCATCAGGAAGTCTGCGAAGTCAGGCGTGATCGGAAGGAGGCGGTCCTCGTTCGCCTTCTCCAGCTCCGAACGAATCCGCATCATCGGGAATTCGCCTGAGAGATCGACGCAGAGCTTGCTGTCGTCATCCCACCAAAGGTTGAGCGCCTCGCCGAGTCGCAGGCCGGACAGCCACAAGCCACGAAGGGTGTGCTTCCAAGACTCGACGCGCTCTTGCTGCTCGGTCGTCAATTGGTCGCCTTGCGCCTCGGGCACCGCGATGTCGCGGACCTTGGCCAGCATCCGCTCGAACTCCTCGGCGGTGATCGGCCGCCCCTTCATCGGCGACGTCTTGCCGGACTTCTTGGCGCGTCGCGGCAGATCGAACTTGGGCACTTCGACGAGGAGCCCGAGCTTGTGAGCCCACCGCAGTGCCGCTTTCAAATGGGCGAGATGCCCGCGGATCGTGGACTCTGACAAACCGACCATGACCGCCGGGGCGCTCTTTGGCCTGCGCTTCCCCTTGCCGTTTGATTGGGGATCCGGCTGGCGCTTTCCCCAATCCTTCGACCACTCCACTTCACGAAGGCGCTTGATGAGCTGGCTGATGCGATCGGCCGTGAGATCGGCCAGCCGCAACGGGCTCACGTGCTCCTCGACGGCATTGAACGTCGCCGAGACCTTCAACGCCGTGTTGCTGGCAAGCCCTGGCAGGACTTCGTCCTCATACCGCTGGCGGAATTCCGCCCAGGTCACCTTTGACGGTGCCTTGTAGCGGCCCTCCTGCAATTCGGCTTCCCACTTCGCAGCGACAGACTCAGCAGCCTTGCGGGCCTTGGCGCCGTCCCGTGGAACGTCAGTTGATCGCGTCTCGTACTTCCCGGTCAGGGGGTTTTTGTAACGCATGTAGAGGCACTCGCGACCGTAGTCGACGACATACACGCGGATGCGGTCACTCTTTTTCACGGCTTTGCCTTTCGATTGGGGGCCGGCCGGAGTTCCAGGCCGAGGAATTCGACAAGCACGGTTATCGTTTCGAGGTTGAGACCGCGCTCCTGCCGCAGAAAACGGGTGATAGTTGGCAACGGAATCCCCGTTTCACGGTTGATGTGGCGGGCCGAAAGCTTGCTATCAATCACAGCCTGCCGGAGTTGCTCGTCGAAGCGTGGCTTTTTGCCCATGCAGGCATGTTAGCAATTGCTGTCATGTTAGCAAGTGGTATCGGCCCGCCAATCGCCAGATTTCGTGCAAATCTTTGATTCGCAGTTCCACTCAGGGTAAAACTGTCTCGAACAGCAGGCTGCGACCAAGGGAGGGCCTTCGAGTGACCTACAAGAGCGAGGCGATTCTTGCACTCAAAAAGACTGGGGTCTGGCAAGGCCTGACTGAGCAGGAGCGCAAAAAATTTGAAGAGCTCGGAGAGGAGCATTGTCGCAAGCTCCTGGCGCATATA
>DASPSM010000123.1:0-3582 GCA_035623955.1 Planctomycetaceae bacterium | reverse complement strand
TCGGCCGAAAACGCTCGTTTACACCCGCGAAGCTTCGATAATCCTGATTGTCATTGTTGCCATCCTTTTCAGCGGCTTTCTGGTGGAAGGCTGGCGGATTGCGGCGACCGACGATCCGTGGGGCGCCTGGTCGCCCGTCGGCTACTTGTTCGCGCGGGCCTCCGGACGAGTGATGTCCGTCGAAGCGATGCGAACGGCCCACGCGACGACCTGGTGGGCTCACCTGCTGCTGGCCTTTGGCTTTCTGGCGTGGGCCCCCTATACGAAGATGGCCCACGTGGTGACGGCGACTTTGAACGTCTACACGTCGCGCCTCGCGCCGATCGGCGCGAACCTGCGGCAGGTCGACTTCGAGCGCGAAGAGCCGCTGGGCATCCACTCGCTTGCCGGCTTCACTTGGAAGGATTTTTTGGACTTCGACGCCTGCACGGAATGCGGCCGCTGCACGGCCGTCTGCCCCGCCAATCATGTCGGCAAGCAGCTTTCGCCGCGGGACATCATTCTGGATCTGCAGCGGTTAGCGCGGGCGCCGAACGCCGACTTTTCCAAGTCGTATCTCGGCACGACGCCCGCGCTCTCGGCCGAAACGATGTGGGAGTGCACGACCTGCGCCGCGTGCGTCGACGCCTGCCCGGTGTCGATCGAGCAGATGCCCAAGATCGTCGACACAAGGCGTTACCTCGTGATGGAAGATGCCGAATTCCCCGACACGATGCAGCAAGCCCTGACGTCGGTCGAAACCCGCGGGCACCCGTTCCGCGGGACGGCCTTCTCCCGAGTCGATTGGGCGCAAGGGCTGCCGATCTCGACGATGGCCGAGGCCCGCGACGCCGAAGTGCTCTTGTGGGTCGGCTGCGGTGGCGCGCTGGTCGAGCGCAATCAAAAGGTCGTGCGCGCGCTGGCGCAGCTCTTGACCAAAGCCGGCGTCAAGTTCGCCATTCTCGGTCGCGAGGAAAAGTGCACGGGCGATCCGGCGCGCCGCATCGGCAACGAGTTCCTGTTTCAGCAATTGGCGCAAGAAAACGTCGCTACGCTCGATCGCTACCAGGTGAAAACGATCGTCACCTCCTGCCCGCATTGCTTCAACACGTTTCGCAACGAATATCCGCAGTTCGGCGGCCGCTACGAGGTCTATCATCACAGCGAATTCCTGCTCAAGCTCGTGCGCGAGGGCAAACTTTCCGGCGACATGCCGAGCGACAAAAAGGTGACTTTCCACGATCCGTGCTACCTGGGCCGGCACAACGGCGTCTACGACGCGCCGCGCGAGCTGGTGCAGCTTTCGACGCGTTTGGCCCCGATTGAGATGGCTCAAAGCCGCAGCAACGGTTTCTGCTGCGGCGGCGGGGGCGGCATGAGCTTTATCGACGAGCCGCCCGACAAGCGCGTCAATCAGGCCCGGGCGAAGCAAGCGCTCGAGACCGGCGCCGACGTCGTCGCCGTCGGCTGCCCGTTTTGCATGACGATGCTCGAAGACGGCATCAACGCCACCAAGGGCGATCGCGACACCAAAGTGATGGACGTGGCCGAATTGTTGTGGCAAGCTCAGGCGAACGCCGAGCAGCAGAAGGCGAATTGAATGCAGATTCAAAACCCTCTCCCATTCCGATGGGAGAGGGCAGGGTAAGGGCTCTTGTCATTTGACTTTTGAAAGGCAGCCCTCACCCCGGCCCTCTCCCGGCGGACCGGGAGAGGGTGAAAGCCAGGACGAAATTGCAGAAAGGGCACGCGGCGATGGACTTAAGCCTGACTCCCAGCGAGCTGAAATTCCGCGATGAGCTGCGGGCGTGGCTCAAAGTGAACCTGCCCCAAAAAAGCAGTCACGCCGTCCGCACCAGCGAGTCGACGGCCGCCTACTACCAGTTCCTGAAAGACTGGCAGCGCAAACTTTTCGACGGCGGCTACACGGGCATTGCCTGGCCCAAGGAGTTTGGCGGCCGCGGCGCGACCTTCATCGAGCAGGCCATTTTCCAGGAGGAGTTGGCCGTTGCCGACGCTCCGGAGTTGTTCGGCACGATCGGACTCAGCCTGGTCGGGCCGACGATCATCGCCGTCGGCACCGACGAGCAGAAAAAACGCTACCTGCCCAAAATGCTTTCGGGTGAGGAAATCTGGTGCCAGGGCTTTTCGGAGCCCAACGCCGGCAGCGACCTGGCCTCGCTGGAAACCAAGGCCGTGCTCGACGGCGATTACTTCGTCGTCAATGGCCAGAAGATCTGGACCAGCTACGCCCACATCGCCGACTGCTGCATGCTGGTCGTGCGCACCGACCCGGCGGCCCCCAAGCACAAGGGCATCACCTGTCTGCTGGTCGACATGAAAAGCCCGGGCATCAGCGTGCGGCCCCTCAAGATGATGTCGGGCGACTCGGCCTTCAACGAGATGTTCTTTTCGAACGTGCGCGTGCCGGCTAGCTGCGTATTGGGAAAGGTGAACGACGGGTGGAACGTGGCCCTCACGGCCCTGAGCAACGAGCGAGCGAATCTCGGCATCGGCTTGTATGTCGCGTTCAAGCGGAACCTCGACGCCCTCATCGAGCAAGCCCGCAAACTGCGCCGGCACGGCAAGCCGGTGATCGAGGACCCGGTGATCCGGCAGAAGCTGGCCCAGGCCTTTGTCGAGCTGGAGGTCTTTCGCCTCAACACCACGCGGGCGCTCAGCAACCTGGCCAAGCGCGGCGTCCCCGGCCCGGAAGGCTCGATTCAAAAACTCTATTGGAGCGAGCTCAATCAGCGGACCGCCCAGATTGCGATGGAAGTGCTGGGCTCCTACGCGCAATTGAGCGAGTTCGACGGCGGCCGCTGGGTCTACAACTATCTGCGTTCCCGCGGCAATACGATCGAAGCCGGCACGAGCGAAGTGCAGCGAAACATCATCGCCCAGCGCGTGCTGGGCTTGCCCCGGAGTTACTGATGACCGCGCGACTTCCGAGAGCACCGGGAACCCCTCACCCCCAGCCCCTCTCCCGCAAGGGGAGAGGGGGGAAGACTTGCGGCGCAAGGCCTATTCTTTATGCAAGCGTTGCGGATGCGAATGTTCTTCCCCCCTCTCCCCTTGCGGGAGAGGGGCTGGGGGTGAGGGGGCCTGCTATTGGCGTCGAAGAATTGCGAGGCGACATTTAGGAAACGTTGTCCATGGAATTCGATCTCTCGAGCCCACAAAAACTCTTGCAAAAGTCGGCCCGCGAGCTGTTCGCGCGCGCCTGCCCGGCGAAGAAAGTCCGCGAGCTGATGGCCAGCGACACCGCGTTCGATCCCGAGCTGTGGTCAGCGGTGGCCGACCAGGGCTGGCTGGGAATTCATCTGAGCGAAGCGGTCGGCGGGCTCGGCCTTGGCCCAGTCGACTTGGCGGTCGTCGGGGAGGCGATGGGCCGGGCCTGTTTTCCCGGCCCGTTCCTGGGGACCGTCTGGGCCGCCACCCTCATCGCCGAAGCCAACGCGGCGTCGCAATACTTGAAACACCTCGTTGACGGCCAATCGCAGGGAGCCGTCGCGCTGCTCGAATCCGACGCGAGCTGGGATCTGTCGCAAGTGCGAATGCAAGCCAAGCCCGACGGCAAGCGATATCAGCTCACCGGCCGCA
>DASPSM010000122.1:0-8280 GCA_035623955.1 Planctomycetaceae bacterium | reverse complement strand
GTGCCCTGCTCACCCGCCGCGGAGCATTGGGAACTGACCGCTGTCGTGTGACTTCGCAAATTCAAACCCACCCGTTTGTCGGAACGCTCCGGCGAGTACCGAAAAACGTCTGCGCGAGGTTTCTGAAACTCGCCGAGCGATCCGAGGGGTGGGTCCGGCAACAGGTGCTCACTGGGTTTTCCGCCCAGACATTCAACAGCGGTGCGCGAAAGGAATGGATTCGGCGACCCTCGAGTGGCTATGCTCAACGCCCGGCAGCCCGTCGACTCGCCGGCACTGGACCAGCGCCGTTTCTTGAAGGGCAAAGCACCATGCGCATTGGCCGCCGCACCTTGGTCTCAATCGTGTCGCCCTTCGTTCTGGCTCTGGCCGCCGCCTACGTCCAGTGGGCGACGGTCGGGCTGCCGGAGGTGTCTCCGCCTACGCTAATTAGCGAGACGGCGTCGGAACCCTTCGGCTTCCCGGCTTGGCTGCGGGTCACCCATTACGTCAACTTCTTGTTCCTGGTCTTGCTTGTCCGCAGCGGCCTTCAAATCCTCGCAGACCACCCCCGGCTATACTGGAACGTACACTGCACACCCGGCACGGAGTGGATCCGATTCACGCCGATTGAGGTGCCAAAGGACCGGGTATGGACCGCTAAAGACGATTCTCGCTATCTCTCCCCATGGATCGGCCTGCCGGGCTACCGGCACACGATCGGCATGGCCCGGCACTGGCATTTCCTCGGCGTCCTATTCTGGGCGGGCAACGGCCTCGTCTTTGTAGTCCTGCTTTTCGGCTCCGGCCAATGGAAGCGCCTGGTGCCCCACTCGTGGCAAATCGTTTCCGACGCCTGGGCTGTCTGGGTCCACTACGCCACCTTTCACCTGCCGCCGGAGCCCAATGGCTTCTACCGCTACAACGCCCTGCAGCAGTTGGCCTACTTCGGGGTGGTGTTCATCCTGGCGCCGCTGGCGATCCTCACCGGACCTTCCATGTCGCCAGCCCTGACCAGCCGCTTCTCGTGGTATCCGAAGCTGCCCGGCAACCGCCAAGTCGGCCGGTCGCTCCACTTCCTGATCATGTGCGCCTTCGTTTTCTTCCTCATCGGCCACATCGCAATGGTTGCGATCACTGGATTCGTCCGGAACATGAACCACATCGTCGTAGGTACCGACAAAACCAGCCTGGTGGGTGTGTCCCTTGGTGTGTTAGGGCTCGGCGGAATCGTGGCGGTGAATGTGTTCGCCAACTGGGCGGCGTGGAGGTATCCGCGAGCGGTACAACACCTCGCCAGGGCCATCGTCACTCCCGTCATGGGATTCCTGCTCGACCGCCCCGCCCCGCGGGCCGAGTTTCGCCGCGAGGACATCTCCCCCTTCTTTTGGGCCAACGGCAAGGTGCCCACCTGCGAGGAATGGAAGAGCCTGGCGGCCGACGGCTTCAAGGGCTACCGGCTGCGGGTGCACGGGCTGGTGGAGAACCCCGTCGAACTGTCGCTGGACGACCTACGGGCACTCGACAAGAAATCGCAGATCACACTGCACCATTGCATCCAGGGCTGGTCGGGCATCGCGGAATGGGGCGGCGTCCCGCTTAAGGAACTCGTCCAGCTGGTCCACCCCAAGGAAAACGCTGGCGCGGTTGTCTTTCGCTCCTTCGGCGAAGGAGGCGAGGGCGGGGAGTATTACGACAGTCTCTCGATGGCCGACGTCGTGCACCCGCAAACGCTGCTGGCCTACGAGATGAATCGCGAACCGCTAGGCCAACTGCACGGGGCGCCGCTGCGGCTGCGGGTCGAGAACCAGCTCGGGTTCAAGATGGTCAAGTGGATTCTCGCCATCGAGTTCGTGGAAACAGCCCGGTCCTTCGGCCAGGGAGAGGGTGGCTACAACGAGGACCACGAATACTTCGGTGAGCTGGCCAACATCTAAGGGCGGACCGGCGGACCCTACAGCATGTCGCCGAGCAAGCTGGGCGATTCATCCAGGGCGCGCGTCCACGTCGGACAATCTCAAGCGTTTTCTGCGGACGGCCAAAATCGACGGATTTTCGGAAAAAAAGGTCTACGTGCAGATTGGTTAGGTCGGCGACAAACCCACGGGCCGTTTCCAACGATCGAACCGACTCCTCGGAGAAATCAGACGTCACGACAACGCATTTTCTCGGCGACCAGCCCGTCACGGACTTACGTCCCTGTATCTGAAGCGGCGGCGGACGGACCATCGAGCCTTCCCAACAGCCGCAGGAGGCCGTCGAGGATCGTCAGCGGGTGAGGTGGGCACCCCGGGATGAAGAGGTCGACCGGGACCAGTGACCCGCAACCGTTGTGCACCTCCGGATTGTCGATAAAGGGGCCACCGCTGATGGCACAGGCCCCGACCGCGATGACCAGCTTCGGCGCTGGCACCGCTGCGTAGGTCTCCAGAAGGGCAGTGCGCATGTTTTCGCTGACCGCGCCCGTAACGACAATGCCGTCGGCATGTCGAGGCGAGGCCACAAATTGGATTCCAAAGCGACCCATGTCAAAGACGACGGTTCCCAGCACGTTGAGATCGGCCTCACACGCATTGCAGCCACCGGCGCTGACTTGCCGCAGTTTGAGTGATCGACCAAACAGGCGTCTCGACTTTTCCTCCAGGGCCTGGGCGCGCTTGATGGTCTGGCCATCGAGGATCAGATCGTCGCGGCTCCGAGTCGAAAGGCGGTATTCCTGCGAATAGTGAATCGCTTCTTCGGGGCAAGCATCGCTACAGTCGGTGCAAAAGAGGCAACGACCCAGATCAACCCGCATTCCCTTGGCGTCGATCGTGATGGCATTCGTCGGGCAGGCGTCGGCGCAGGCCCGGCAGCTTTCCGGGCACTTTGAGGAGTCGACGATTGGCAGACCGCGAAAGCGATCTGGCAGTGTTGGGACCTGGGCCGGATACGCGATGGTGCGATGCCCTTGCCTCAGTCGCGCGAGGGACAGATTCAGCATGGTGATCCCTTACAAGTCGCTTCTCTCAGAGGTCGTGCCCGCAGTAGGACAAGTTGAAACTTTTGTTGCAAAGCGGGAAGTCCGAAATCTGTTGATCTCGGAGCGAGATGGCCAGACCCGTCCAATTATGGAACGATGGGTCAACGATCTTGTACCGTGCAAACCGGCCCTGAGAGTCCGTTATCGCCACGTGGCAGATTTCGCCGCGCCAGCCTTCGACCAACGAGACGACAATCTGTTCGGGCTTGAGTGCGCCACATTCAGCGTGGGTCGGCCCATCGGGAAATCCCTGGAGTTGTTCGCGAATGAACGCGACCGACCTCTGCATTTCGAGCCAGCGAACATAGGCGCGGGCGAACACATCTCCGGTCGTCCAGGTCGACACTGGGACCTGCGCGAATCGATAAATGCCCGATGGAAAGTCCTGGCGGATGTCATGTTCGATGCCACAGGCCCGCGCGGCTGGACCAACCAACCCGAGGGCGAGGGCGGCGTCCGCGTCGACCGCGCCTGTACCCTCGAACCGGGCCTGCACTGACGCCGAGTTCCAGAGCAAGTCGGCCGCGTTCTCCACGTCCCGATACGCCGATTCCAGACGGGAAAGACACTCTTGTTTGCGTGCTTCGTCGAGGTCGAACCGAACGCCGCCGGGCCGCAGCATTCCGCGGCCGAATCGGCTGCCGCACAAGAGGGCCGTCAGGTTGAGAAAGTCTCCGCGCAACCGGCCACAGTAAGATGCCGTCGGCAGATAGCCGACGTCACCGGCGAGCGCCCCCAGGTCGCCCGCGTGATTCGCCAACCGCTCCAGTTCCAGAGCGATGCCGCGCAGCACGTCGGCCCGGAGGGGCACCTGGCAGCCCGCGAGCGCTTCGACCGCTTGACAATAGGCCGTTGCGTGGCCGATGGACGTATCCCCGGCGACCGTCTCCAGCGTGTGCAGGGTTCGTTTGTCCGGTCCACCGACGAGGGTGCGTTCGGCTCCTCGATGTTGATAGCCAAGGGAAATCTCCAGATGAAAGACTTGTTCGCCGTGGCACTGAAACCGGAAATGCCCCGGTTCGATGACACCGGCGTGCACCGGACCGACGGCGACTTCGTGGATTTCGTCACCCTCGACACGGTAGTAGTCGGTGACGCCGACGACGGGTGTTTCGCCGGGTTTCCGGTTCCAGGCGTCGTGGCCAGGTCGATAGGACGAATGAAAGCGCACGGGCTTGAACCAGGGATGACCCGTGGGACGCACGCCAAACTGTTCGGCAATCTCGCGCTCAAAGAGATGTACCTGGGGACAATCGGGAGTGATCGAAGGGAATTGATCGGAGTCGAGCGTGGTCTTGCCAATGCGCAGCACGCCGTGTTGAGTGTCGCTCGTCACGGCATAGAGCTCGACGCTGCCATGCGTGCTCGAAACATGACCAAAGAACGCGACGATAGCCTGCCCGCCGCGGACCGCGTTCGTGATCGTTCGGTGGAAATCGAAGCCGGGCAATCCAGCGATTCGCGCCCTCGGCATCGACTGCCCCACGCGGATCGTAGTGAACCCGCTGGCGGTCATCGCGTTACCTCCAGATAAGTGGCGGCGTCGCGCAAGAGAGAATCGAGGGGATGTGGGACATAGACGCCCAGAAACAGCACAAGCGCCAGAAAGAGGACGATCGGAGCGCCAGTTGCGAAGCTGTCGCGGAAACCGTTTGTTGCACTGTGCGCGGGCGGCGTTCCCAGGACGACGGGCAGGACAGTCGCACCCATGCCAATGAACACGATGGCCAGCAATAGGAGGAACAGTGCGGCAGCGACAAAGTGACCGCCACCGACCGCGCCGTTGAGGATTGTGAATTCACTCACAAACGGTCCAAACGGTGGGGAACCGGTGATCGCCAGGAATCCTGCAAGAAACAGCCCGCCGGAAAGGGGCAGCCGCTTGAGTGCGCCCTGCACGTCGCCGATCAGCTTGCTTCCGTACGACCGGTGGATGTTGCCCGCGGAGAGAAACAACACTCCTTTGGTCAACCCGTTGTTGATCAGGTGCAGCAATGCCCCGTAGGCAGCCATTCCGCCGATGCCGACGCCGAGCACGAGAATCCCCATGTGTTCGACGCTCGAGTAAGCCAGCATCCGTTTGAAGTCCCGCTGGCGGACCATAAAGACTGCGCCGAATCCCATCGAGAGCAGTCCCATGAAGACCATAATCTCGCGGGCGAAATCAGCGTCCGTCCCTGCTCGACAGATCTGATAGACCCGCAAAATCGCCAGGAAGGCACAACTCGTGACGCCGCCTGCCAGCAGTGTGCCGACGACTCCCGGCGCCTCCCCGTAGGCGTCGGGCTTCCAGGTGTGCATTGGGGCCAGGCCCATCTTCGTACCGTAACCGATGAAGAGCAGCACGAAGGCCGCGTGGACCCACGGTGCTGACAGTTTAGGAGCCGACTGAATGAGTTGATCAAACAAGAGGGTCGACTCGAGCCCGGCCTTCAGCGACGCGTATGCCAGGAAGAAGGAACCGAACAGCGCCAGCGCGATGCCCACCGAACCGATCAATAGATACTTCCAGGTCGCCTCCAAGGACCGGGGATTGTGATTGAAATACAACAACGGACCGGTCGCGAGCGTGGTCGCTTCCATTGCGACCCACATCAGGCCCAGGTGATGCGAGAGCGTTACGAGCGTCATCATCGCGAGTACGGCCAGGAGATTGGCGCAGAAGACCCGATTGGGCCGTTCGGCCCGCGCCGCCAGGTATCCCGGCAAATAAAGCGAGCAGAGAAAAAACAGCACACTGAGGAAGCCGAGCACGACTTTGCAGAGCACATCGAGTTCCAGCCAGCCGCCCAAAGCTGTCGCTCCGGCGGCGCCGGTCGACTGAAACGCGAGCGGCCACTGAAAAACGGCCGAGGCCACCAGCACCAGGTGGCCGAATGCGCCGACGGGCACAAACCACGGCCGCCAGCGATTGGATGGAAAGACAAATGCTGCCCCGGCCACCGCGAGCGGATACAGAATGAGCAAGTAGATCTCGTTAGTCTCCAAATCAACCATCCTCATTCCCTCAGGCTCGTCAGTTGTTCAGTTCCGATCGACGTAAACTCGCGGTTGATGTGGTGAATGATGATGCCCATGACGAACACGCACGTAAACAAGTCGAGCAGCACGCCGATCTCAACCAGAAACGGCATCGCTTCTAGTAATAAGAGCCCGAACAGAAAAATTCCGTTTTCCAGGAGGAGATACCCCAGCACTTGCATGATTGCCTTCTTGCGCGTCGTCAACATCAGGAAGCCCGCCCACACCGTGGAAAGCGACGCGGGGACGAACAGCGTGCCGGCATGCTCCTCAGCGAGGGGGAGCGTCGACGCGAAGACCATCGCGAGCCCAGTCCCCACTGCGCCCAGCAACAGAGAACTCATGAAATTCACGACCGGCTTGACTTCGTGCTGCACGTTCGCTTCGCGCATCGCATGGATGAGAAATCGCGGAATGATGATTCCTTTCAACAGGACCGTGACAGCCACGAGTAGCATGCCGCGCAACTGGATTCGTCCGTGAACCAAGACGGGAAGAAAGCCCAGCAGCATTCCCTGAATCGCGACTGCGTTAATGACTGCTCGAATTCGGCTCACGCCGAGGGCGACGAAATTGAGCGACAGGGCAACAATCAGCAGCGGGTCGATGTACTGGCTCACGCGATCACCTCACGAGCAACACGATGCCGAAAGCCGACAGCAGACAGGCCGCGACGAGCAGGATGGGCACGTGCGTCAGTCTCAAGCGGGCCATGCTCGATTCCACAATGCCAATGAGCACAGCGACGCCCAGAATTCCTCCGCCGAAAATCAGCCAGTCCGCCGCGAGTGTCCCGGTCTCCCACGGTAGTGCCAGGCGCACAATCAACGTCCCGAAGACGAACAGCTTGAGGGCGGTGCCGTAGAGAATCATGCCGTACGCTGGACCGCTGTGATCGAGCACCATGACCTCGTGGATCATGGTCAGCTCCAAATGCGTGTTCGGATCGTCGAACGGAATTCTCGAGTTCTCCGCGAGGAGGACGATGAACCAGCTGATGAGCACGAGGGCCAGCGATGCGCCAGCCGTCGGCCAGTGGGCGGCGAGTGTTGAGCCCAGCATGACGGAGAGTTGCAGCGATCCCGAAAGTTTGACCAGGACGAGAAGGCCCATGAAGAAGGCCGGCTCGGCCAGACATGAGAAGGTGACTTCGCGCGCTGCCCCCATTCCTTCGAACGAAGAGCCCGTGTCGAGTGCCGCGAGAGCCGTGAAGAACCGTCCCAGCCCGAACAGGTAGGCCAGCAGAATCAGATCGCCGGTGAAAGACAGCGGCGCACTGTCGGCGGTGAGAGGGACAAGCAAGGCCGCCAGCGCCGCCGTCACGAGCGCCACAACGGGTCCGGCACGAAACACCCACGTCGTGGTCGTGCTGAAGACCGAGCCTTTCTGCATGAGCCGGATGAGATCATAGTAGGGCTGCAAAAGCGGTGGCCCAACGCGCCCGGCGAACAGGGCCTTTGTTTTGGCTACGACGCCTAACAGCAACGGCGGCACTGTGATCGCCAGCAGCACATGGATGATTTGATTGGTGATTGCAGTCATGAGGAAATTGCTCAACGCCAGAGCAGCAGGACGATCAGGGCAATGAACACATACAGCAAATAGGCCTGGGTGCTTCCCTGCTGGAAGATGCGAAACCACGAAAATAGCCAGGCCCCGAAACGCACGGATGGCAACACCACGTATTCGAGGGCGGCGTCAGGCACATCACTGTGAAAGCTGGTCGCTGCGGGGAACAACGGCAAATTTGCGGGCTTGAGAACGCGCGGCCGAAGCACCCACGCAAACAGCCCCACAACCATCTGTGCAAATGACGACGAACTGTATTGCATCCTGGGCGTTGGTGCCGCGTAGCCGCAGCCCCAGGTTGGGCGCTCCTCGACGGAATTTCTTTGCAGCCGCGACCATAACCACAAGGTCCCGCCAGAGAGTCCGGCGAGCAGTAACACATTCATAAGCGTGACCCACCCCAGAGGCGCGAGCGTTGCCAGATCGGCGCCCGTGCTGGTCAACGCCGGTAGCCAGGCAGAAATTCCTTTTTCCAGAACGGGGACGACCGCGAGCGGCACTAGGCCAACGGCCGCGCAGCAAGTGCCCAACACAAACATCGGACCCGCCATCGTCAGCGGAGACTCATGCGCGTGCTGGGCATGTTCGGATCGGGCAGAACCCAGGAACACAACGCCATAGGCTTTGACAAAACACGCGGTTGCAAGCGTCCCGATCAATGCCAGCGCGGGAACTGCAAAGGCCGCGCC
>DASPSM010000116.1:0-9561 GCA_035623955.1 Planctomycetaceae bacterium | reverse complement strand
GGAAATCGCCGACGCGGCCTTCGCCTACCAGAAATCGGTCGACAAGCGCGAGAAGATCATCGTGGGCGTCAACGCCTTCGAGGAAGACGAACAAAAGCCGATCGAAATCCTCCATATCGACGAAGGGCCGGAGCAGGAACAAATCCGCAACCTGCAGCGGCTGAAGAAGACTCGCGATCAGCAGGCCGTCGAGCGGGCGCTCGACAACGTGCGGCGGGCGGCCGAGCGGAAAGAAAATGTCTTTCCCACGCTGATGGAAGCCGCGACCGCTCGGGCGACGGTCTTCGAGACAATGAACGCGTTGGCGGACGTTTTCGGCCGGCATGAGACGGGCGGGCTATCGTGATCGCACATGCGGCGGCGACGCGAGTCGTGCTGGCGAAGATCGGGCTCGACGGACACGACCGCGGCGTGAAAGTCGTTGCCCGCGGCCTGCGCGATGCCGGCTTCCACGTGATCTATGCCGGCCTCTGGCAGCCAATCGAGGCGGTCGTCCAGACCACTCTCGATGAGGATGCCGACTGGCTCGGCATCAGCCTCTTGAGCGGCGCTCATATGACGCTCGTGCCGCCCCTGATGGAGCAACTGCGCAAGAGCCGACTCGAACACGTCGGCGTGATGGTCGGGGGAATCATTCCGGAAAAGGACGTGCCGAAGTTGCTCGAGTTGGGCGTGCGATCCGTCGCCGGCCCCGGCACGACGATTCCGGAAATCGTCCAGCGCCTGCATAAGCCCGAGGAGCACGAGTCGGTCGAGGATCTGATTCGGCGCTTTCGCAACAAGGACCGCCGGGCGCTCGCCCGCTTGCTGACGCTGGCTTCGCGCGGGGAATCACTGGACGTCCTGCGACACGAGTTGGCCTCGCGACCGGCGACCAGCCGCGTCACGGCCTTCACCGGCAGCGGCGGCGTGGGCAAAAGCAGTCTGATCGGGCGGTCGGTGGAGCTCTTACGATCGCGCGACCGTACCGTCGCCGTGCTTTGCTGCGATCCGGAGAGTCCGCTGACCGGCGGGGCTCTCCTGGGCGACCGGTTGCGGATCGCCAAGCCGGCCGACGATTCGGGCGTCTTCATTCGCAGCCTGGCGACGCCCGGCGGACAGCAGGCCATCGCCAAGAATCTCGACGTGATGGTCGGCCTGCTGGCGGCCTTCGGATTCGACACGGTGATTCTCGAAACGGTCGGGGCCGGGCAGGGGGATACGGCGGTCCGCGAGCAGAGCAACGTGCTGGTGGTTCTGTTGCAGCCCGAGTCGGGGGACGAACTGCAATGGGAGAAAGCCGGGCTCTTGGAAGTGGCCGACATCGTGGTGGTCCATAAGGCCGACCTTCCGGGGGCCGATCGGATGGCGACCCAGGTGCACGAGCATCTCAATCTGCCGGGCGCTCGCGCGATTCCCGTACTCAAGGCAAGCGCGGCCAAGGGACAGGGACTCGAAGAACTATGGGCGAAGATCGAAGAGCTGCGGAGCTAACCGGCCCGCTGAGCGGCGTGGCGTTTTCGACCGAGCGGATTCGCGGACGCGCCGACTACGATCGTGTGCGGGCCAACTTCCGCTGGCAGTGCCCGGCGAATTTCAACTTCGGCTTCGACGTCGTCGACGCCTGGGCGGCCGCGTCGCCCGAGCACACCGCTTTGCACTGGGTTGGCCCAAGCGGCGAGCGGCGGATCACGTATTCCGAATTGGCCGATCGATCAGGCCGATTCGCTCGGGCCGTGACGAAGCTGCCGCTGGCTCGCGGCGACCGCGTGCTGGTGATTCTCCCCCGCATCCCCGAGTGGTGGGAGACTTTGATCGGCCTGATGAAAGCCGGAGTAATCGCTATCCCCGGCACTACGCTCTTGACGCCCAAAGACCTGAGTTACCGTATCGGTCTCGCCGGCGTGAATGCGGTCATCACGGACGCCGAGGGAGCCGAGAAATTTGACGCGATTGCAGCTCAGACTCCCGGCGTCCAACATCGGATCCTCGTCGGCGCTTCGCGGCCGTCGTGGCAGTCGTATGAGGAGGTTCTTTCCGCCGCGCCGTCCCCACTCGAGCGATCCGCGACGCGACGCGACGATCCGGCGCTCGTTTACTTCACGTCGGGCACGACCGGCATGCCGAAAATGGTGCTGCATACGCACGCGAGTTATGGCGTCGGCCACCAGATCACGGGGCGGTTCTGGCTCGACCTGCGGCCGGACGATTTGCACTGGAACGTCTCGGACACCGGCTGGGCCAAGGCGGCCTGGTCGAGCCTGTTCGGGCCTTTCGGCTGCGGCACGAGCCTGTTCGTCCACCACACGCCCGGGAAATTTCAGCCGGCCGATGTGCTGGACTGCCTGTCGCGCTATCCGATCACGACGCTGTGCGCGGCCCCGACGATCTACCGCTTCTTGGTGAAGCTCGATTTGCGCTCGTTTCGACCGGCGGCGCTGCGGCACTGCGTAGCGGCCGGCGAGCCGCTCAACCCCGAAGTGATCAACGTCTGGAAAGAGGCCACTGGGTTGACGATCCGCGACGGCTACGGCCAGACCGAGACGGTCCTCGTTTGCGGGAATTTTCCGGGCGTCGACGTGAAGCCCGGCTCGATGGGGCTGCCTTCCCCCGGATTCGAGCTGGCGGCCATCGACGAGGAGGGACGCCGCAAACCTGTCGGCGAGGATGGCGACCTCGCTCTGCGGATCGAGCCCAACCGCCCACTGGGACTGTTTCAGGAGTATTGGAAGGATCCCCAAGCGACGGCGAGCGCCTTTCGGCAGGGCTGGTATCGCACGGGCGATTGCGGGCATGTCGACGCCGAGGGCTACTTCTGGTTCGCGAGCCGGGCCGACGACGTGATCAACAGCTCGGCATATCGGATCGGCCCCTTCGAGGTCGAGAGCGCGCTGGTCGAGCACCGTGCCGTGGTCGAAGCGGCCGTCGTCGGCAAGCCGGACCCTGAACGGGGCGAGATCGTCAAGGCATTCGTGGTCTTGGCCAAGGGGCATCAGCCGTCGGAAGCCCTCAAACACGAGCTGCAAGAGCACGTGAAGCGGACGACCGCGCCTTACAAATATCCGCGCGAAATCGAATTCGTCGACGAATTGCCCAAGACCGTGAGCGGCAAGATCCGGCGGGTCGAGCTGCGCAAGCGACGCTGATCGGCCGTCGAGCTGCCGCTCCAGCGAGTCGACCGCTTCCAGGACTCCCAGCTTGCGGCCGTTTGCCCTTTGCCGGATCGAGCCAGCGGCATACATTGGAAGTCCGGGCGCACTTTAGATTTGGAACGTGTTGAGATGACCGAGCAATTTGAAACGGCCCCCGAGCTGGCAGCCAGCGAGCTGCGTCCTTACTCCGCCGCCTGGTACGAAGCCCAGCGCCGCACCCTGGGCGAGGCGGGCTGCCGGCAGCTCGGCTTTTACGAGATTCCCGAGCATCTGCTGCTTTCGGTCGTGATCCCCGTCTACAACGAGGAAAAAACCCTCCGCAAGCTGATCGAGCGGGTCTGCTCGGTGCCGATTCGCAAAGAGCTGGTCCTCGTCGACGATTGCAGCCGGAAGGACCGTACGCGGGACATTCTGCGCGAGCTGGAACAACACAAGGACGAAGATCCGCTCAACACGTTTTCGGTGCATTACCACGAGGTGAACCGCGGCAAAGGGGGGGCCCTGATGACGGGCTTTCGCGCCGCGCAAGGCGACGTTGTGATCATTCAGGATGCCGACCTCGAATACGACCCCTCGGAGTATCCGCGGCTCTTGCAGCCGATCATCGAGGACAAGGCTGACGTGGTTTTCGGCAGCCGTTTCTTGGGCGACCAGCCTCATCGAGTGCTCTACTTCTGGCACTACCTGGGAAACAAGCTCTTGACGACGCTGTCGAACTGCTTCACGAATCTCAACCTCACCGACATGGAGACCTGCTACAAGGTCTTCAAGCGCGAGGTGCTCGAGTCAATTGGTCCGACCCTCAAGCAAAACCGCTTCGGGATCGAGCCGGAGCTGACGGCCAAGATCGCCCGGCGCCGCTACCGCGTGTTCGAGCTGTCGATCAGCTATTCGGGCCGCACGTACGCGGAAGGCAAGCACATCCGCTTGAAAGACGCCTTCCAGGCGCTGTGGTGTATCGTGCGATACGGCCTGGCAGATTGAACCGCAAGCTGCGGTTCACTTCGCGTTCAGATCGGCCGTGCGTTCTTCCTTGAGGTTTCCCGAAATCGGATGGCGCTTGCCGTCCTTGCGAAAGCGGCCTTTCTCCAGGAACCGCACGGTTGCCTCGATCGCTTCCGGGTTGCTCAGCATGAGCGCGTGCATCGCGCGGACCAAGAGAAAATCGGCCGCCCCGCCCAGTCGTGCGCTTTCGACGCTGACAATCAGGTCGTTGTCGCCCCGCACAAGCGGGTTGTAACCTTCGGTCCCGCGGCCGCCGGCAATGATTCCAAACTCGCAGGGGGGGACGGGAAGCCTGGCAATCGCTCCATCGTCGCCGGTGACGAGCTGCTGCCCGGCCGGACCCATGATCAGGCGATAGGCGGCGACCTTTTTGAGCATGTCGGCCAGTTCGGCGCCGCGGTTGGGAGTGCCGAGCATCACCAGCCGCTTGATGCGCGGGTCGTCGTGATTTTGAAACCACGCCCGCACGACCAGGCCCCCCATGCTGTGCGCGACCAGATCGACCTGCTCGATCCCGTCGAGCGACTGGATCACGCGGTTGAGGTATCCGGCCGCCTGCGGAATATCGATCCGCGTGCTGGGGTAATCGAACGGGACGACCATGTAGCCGGCCTTTTCCAGCGCGGGCTGCATGGCGTAATAGGTCTTCGACGATTTTGTGATCCCGTGCAGCTCGATCACCGCCTTGCCCGACATTGGCGGGAGCTTGAGTTTGACTTTAATCTGCTCCAGCTTGTCGCAGCACGTCTTGAACGAGCCCCAGGCGTAGCGATTGTCCTTGGAATCCAGGAGCCGATAGTGCTCGGTGAAGACGTTTTGCTGAATCCGCCAGCCGCGGAAGAATTTCACGTCGCCCCAGAATTGGCGACCGCCCATGGTCTTCATCACGGTTTCCCACGCGGCATTTTTGGACGGCTTCGAAGGCGGTGCCTCGTCGACGGAAGAAGCGGATTCCCCGGGCTCTTGGAGGGCGCCGCTTGCAGGAAGCTGGCACTCCCAAAGCCCAAGGAGCGAAACTGAGATCGCCAGCAATCCCACGCTACCAGAATTCCCTTTGATGCGTCGCACGGAGTGTCCTTTCTCGCGAACCTGGGGCGACGCGGATCATAAACACAGACGCTGTCACCGTCGCCTCCAGTTTGGGCGCCGAGGGAATCCGCGCGTGAACAAACGTAAGGCGCAGCGGGCGGGCGGATATCACGCCATCTTCAGTCAAAGGCCGCTATTGCCCCGGAATCGGCCGGCCCGGAGGGGCTGGCGGCGGCTGGTGCCAGTCCCAAGCCGATTGATAGTGGACGTCGAGCCACGGCGTGTCGAGTCGGCGGTCCCCTTCCTTCTTGGAGACGAAGTACGCGTTGAGCACGCCGGTCACGAGCAGGGTCCGCTCGACGGGCCAGGCCGGCTTGCCGGTGTGGATCATCTGCTCGATGCCTTTCACGAGATAGGTGAAGTGCATGAAGGGGCGGGCTTCCTGCGTCCAGAAGAGGGCCGATTCGATCCTTCCCGTGTCGGCGTCGCGCCAAGCGCCGGTGAAATCGATGAGGTTCGAGGCCCACAATAACCCCGCCTTCAGCCCGTCGCGGTAGGTGATCACGACGAGCACCGGATCCTTCACGACGCTTTCGAGCGGCTCGCCCGGCTTGCCCAGCGTATGACGTCGCCGCGACGTGGCCGCTTCGACAAGCGCCCGGCTGATCGTTCCGTTGGCCAACGCCTGCCAGACGCGCGGGCCCTCGAACGTTTGCACCGCTCGCACGCCCGTTTCGCCGCCGGCCCGCCGTTCGGCGAGGCACTGGATGATTTCCAATCCGTGATAGCCATACGCCTCGAGCGTACCGTAGGCGGTGGCGACGATCTCGGAAACATGCGAGCCCCGCGCGACGTCGACCGGCGGATAACGCCACGTGAGCGGCAAGGTCGAGCCGGCCATCAGCGGCATGCCGCGGCGCTGGGCCTGATCATAAATCCACTTCGCGTCCTGCCAGTTGTCGGCCAGGTGTTTATCGGTGTAGACGGGGACGATGCGATGGGACCGGTCGCAGACCGCCAGAATTTCGCCAAACAGCCGCCGCTTGGGAAACATCACCTGACCCGTCGTCGAAAGCGGATAGCGCCCGTGCTCCCCGATCAACAGCACGCCGTCGACGGCCAGCGATTTTCCGCCCAGCGTCAGCGCCTCGGCCGGCGTTTTGTAAATCGGAATGTGGTGGGCGCGCGCGATGTCGAGGCCGACGGACGAAGCGTTCGGCTGATCGACATAAAGCGACGCCAGCTCGAGCGAAGCTCGCTCCCCTTTGTCGTCGAGCGTCATCGTCTGCAGCAGCCGGCTCACGATCACGTCGGCATGGGAATTGTGGTAGTAGGCCGTCACAAGGGCGGCGACTTTCGGCACTCGCTTTGCGGCTGGAGTCGAATGGATATCGGCCCCGTGCGTCGTACGAACGCCATAAAGACCGAGGCAAAGAGTCAGAGCGACCGCCAACGTGCGGCAGCAATTTCGCATCAGCAAATCCTCCTTCCGTAGCCTGTGCTGGCGACGCCGGTTCCGTCAAGCACTCGCCCGTTCGCGCGGCTCGGGCCATAATGAAGTCCGGTCTCTCAGCGTCAGGCCCAACGAACTGTCGGAATGAACCGCCAGACGTCGATGTCAACAGTTTCACAAGGCATGCGTGCGGCACGATGGGGCCTGTTGGCCAACATCGGCCTGGTGCTGCTCAAGCTCGTGACCGGCCTGCTCGGCAGCTCGTACGCGCTGGTGGCCGATGCGATCGAATCCTCGACGGACGTTTTTTCGTCGCTGATCGTGTGGCGCGGACTGCAAATTACCGACAAGCCGCCCGACGAAGAGTTCCGCTACGGTTACGGCAAGGCCGAGTCGATCGCCACGGCCATCGTGTCGCTGATGCTGATTGGAGCGGCGATCGCGATCGCGGTCGTGGCTGTTCGCGAGATCCTCACGCCGCACGAGGCTCCCGCACCGTTCACGCTGATCGTGTTGGGCGCGGTGATCCTCGTGAAGGAGTTTTTGTTCCGCCGCGTGCTGGCCGTGGGGCGAGCGATTGGCAGCACGGCAGTGCTGGCCGACGCCTGGCATCATCGCAGCGACGTGCTCGTTTCTGCCGCGGCGTTCATCGGCATCACAGTGGCCGTATGGGGAGGCCCAGGCTGGGAATCGGCCGACGATTGGGCGGCGATGGTCGCCTCGGTCATCATGATCGCCAACGGTATCCGGATGATGCGAGCCGCCATCAATGACCTGATGGATCGCGTGCCCGAAGCGGAACTCGTCGAAAAGATCTCCCAGGCGGCACAAAGCACGTGGGGCGTGCTGGCGATCGAAAAACTGCGGGTCCGCAAGCTGGGAACAAAATACTCGGTCGACGTGCACGTCCAGGCCGACCCGACGCTCTCACTCCGCGACGCGCACATTCTGAGCGGCAAGGTGAAAGGAGCCGTCCGCGCGAACGTTCCCAGCGTCGCCGAAGTGCTGGTCCACATGGAGCCCTTCGAAGAAACAGAGGCCTCGGCTCAGGCTCCCGCGGTGAACGCTTAAGGTCTCAGAAAAGAGGCTCAGAAAAGGGGACAGGCGCATTTATTGACGGAACGGAGGCTGCGAGTTAGCTTGGCAGGATGCCAAGAATTGCCAGGGTCGCGCCGGGTGGAATGGTGTACCACGTGCTCAATCGAGGCGTGGGGCGGATGCGACTGTTTCATAGCGATGCGGATTACGCCGCCTGGGAGCGCGTGCTCCTGGAAACGCTGGCGCTGACTCCGATGCGAATTTGCGCCTATTGTTGGATGCCCAATCACTGGCACCTGGTGTTGTGGCCCGAAAAGGACGGCCAGCTCTCGACATTCATGCAGCGGGCAACCAATCGCCACACGCAGCGCTGGCAGCGCGCCAAAGGCCGCGTGGGGTACGGCCATCTCTACCAGGGTCGATTCAAGTCCTTCCCGGTCGAATCGGACGATCATTTCTATTCGCTGGTGCGGTATGTCGAGCGGAACGCGCTGCGGGCCGGCTTGGTCGAGCGGGCCGAAGACTGGCCGTGGAGCAGCCTCTCCCGGCCGGCGGCCGCAACTCGCATTCCGCTGAGTACCTGGCCGGTGCCGCGACCGGCGCGCTGGAAGGAGCAGGTGAATCGGCCGCAAAGCGATGCGGAGCTGGAAGCGATCCGTCGCAGCCTTCGCCGCGGCCAGCCGTACGGCGGCGACGCGTGGACGACACGCATTGCCGAGAAACTTGGGCTGGAATCGACACTCCGCCCGCGTGGCCGCCCCCGCAAGCAAACACTGCGGCCGCGGTAAGGACAACCTCACAAAATGCGCCTGTCCCCTTTTTCTCCCCCCTGATAGTTTATGTGGTGAGTTGGTACAAATCGGTTGCGAAGGGACGGTTATGCTAGACTGCGCGCGCGTGACTTCAGTACTCACTATCTGTTGTCTCGCGGGATGCGGGAAGCCGGATGTGGGAAAGAGAAAAGGGGACAGGCGCATATAGTGAGGAGCAGGGACAGGGGACATGAAAGCGCAGCTGCCCCGAGTGTCACTCCGTCGTGGCAGGTTGCCCCGTGAAGTAGGCCGGCTCGCGGCCGCTCTTCCACTTGATGTTGCAGCCGATGCTGGGCCTTTGTGTCGTCGGGACGGCTTTGCCGGAAAGCACCGCGTCGCAGGCGGCACGAAGATCCGCGCCGGTGATCGGCTTGCCGTTGCCGGGACGGCTGTCGTCGAACTGGCCGCGGTAAACGAGCCGGCGCTGCGCATTGAACAGGAAGAAGTCCGGAGTGCACGCCGCGCCGTAGGCCTTGGCGACCTCCTGTGATTCGTCGAAGAGATACGGGAAGGTGTAGCCGGCGGATTTCGCCTCGGCCTTCATCCGCTCGGGGCTGTCGTCGGGATGCGTCGTGATGTCGTTGGAGTTGACGCCCACAATCGCCAGCCCTTTGGCCTGATATTCCTTGCCGAATGCGGCCAAAGCGCTTTTGAGATGAATCACAAACGGGCAGTGATTGCACATAAAGATCACGAGCAGCGGCTTGCCCGCGAAATCTCTGCTCGAAACCGTCTTGCCGTCGATATTGGGCAGCGAAAACTCGGGAGCCTGCTCGCCCAGTGCTCGCATCGTGGATGCCGTCTTGACCATGGTTTCTCCTTTTCGGCAGAGTTATTTCAACAAGCCGCCCGTTCCGCGGCTGATTGTCGACGAATTGCCGATCTAGTGTGGGTGTCCGGAGAACTTCGAGATCAGCGCTTTGACAATCGGTTCGGAGACGAAGCCGCGGAGTTTGTCGGCCGACTCCGCGTGCCCCATCTGCGCAATTTGCTTGATCAGCGTGCTGGAGATGTGCGTGTATTTTTCGCTGGCCATCAGAAAGACCGTTTCGATGTCGGCCGCCAGCACGCGGTTGGCGAGCGACATCGTGAA
>DASPSM010000113.1:0-5394 GCA_035623955.1 Planctomycetaceae bacterium | reverse complement strand
ACGTTGAGGGAATCGCGACGATGCTCCCGCGCTCGTCGCAGAGTGCCCCGCCGTTTGCTCGATGCGCCGTGGCCAACTCGCACCAGAGCTGACGGGAAAAGTCGAGCCATTTTGTCTCGGCGAGCCGTCGCACTTCTCCCGGCTGAGCCGTCACGATGCCCTGCGTCATTTTCAGTCCCGATCCAGACGCGCTGCCTGCCGGGAAGTCGAGGAGGAGCACGTCGCTGCCGCGCGGCGGGATCTTCTCGGCAAGTGCGATCGGCGGCATTCTCAGCCCGTCGCAGCGCAAGAGACACAAATCGTCGGCCTCGTCGACGGCGATGCAAGTGGCCGGGAGGCGTCGATCGTGGCTCAAATCGCTCGTGTCAATGAGTTCGATCTTGTCCGCGCGCCCGAGCGTAAGGTCGTCGACCAGGTGGCGGCAGGCGAGGACGTAATGAGGCATAACGACGAGACCCGTTCCCCGCACGATGGTTGTCGTGTCGGCCTCAGGCGATTCCAGACGCGCGAGCCCTTCGCGCTCGTCCTTCGGCAATACCAGAGGCATGTAACGCCAACCGTGTTTTGGCCGGTCGGCTGCGACGGCGCGTTCGGTGGTGGTGGCGACTCTTGAATACAGCTCGGTCGCTTCGGAGAGGACCGGTTGGCTGGGATGAATGCGGCCGAGCTCGGCCTCACTGAGGAACCTGCCGAGATTCTGCGTCACCTCTTCGGGCACGGGCCAGTGATCGGCGGCCTCACGCAGATGCCCGACGGCCTCGGTGTATTTTTCCTCGCGGATCTCGGCGAGCGCGAGATTATTCAAGGCCGGGACGTAGCCCGGCATGCGGCGCAGGACAACCTCGAAGTGTCTCGAGGCAGTGAGCGAACTGCGAAATTTTGCGGGCGAGATGGAACTCACGAGGCCGGCTGTGAAATCGGAAGCGATTGAATTCGGATCGACGCGGCCCGCCATGTCCAGCGTTCTTCGCGCCTCGGCAAAGTTCAGAACCTTGATCATTTCGTAGGCTTGCTGAAAGAACTGAGCCGCCTCCTGGCGCGCTCTTGCAGCATCGGCCGCGCCGACCCACTGATCGCCCAGTCGCACGAGGCCCTGGCCGGCTCGGACCTCCCAGGCCTGAAGATTGTTCTTGAACAGATCCTCCGCAGCCGGCGAGATCGGGCGGGTCGATCCGAACAACTGATAAAGCGCCAGCGCGTCCTTCGCAGTCGAAGAACCCATTGCCGTCAGTTCGAGCGCGCGCAAATCGGCTTGTGTCGCTGGCGGATTGGGGACAACGGGTGCGACCTTGACGATCGGTTTTGGCTTGGGGGGCGCTTCCGCTGGCTTCGGCTGCCGTCGAACGACTTTCTTTGGAGCTGATTTGCTCCCAGCAACAGTGGCCAGGCTTCCGCTGGGTGAGGGTCGCTGGGCAATCAGCGATTGACGTGGCCTGACAGCCTCCAAGGCGGAGCGAACGACCGCATTTTCGATTGCCGGAGGGGTTTCGACTGCGGACTTCGTCTGGGCGACGGCGGCGCTCGGTTTGGTCGGATCCTCCGAGGGCACAGTCGCAACGACAGGTGGCGCGTCGCGACGACCAATTCGAACGGCAAGCCATAGCCCGGCCAGCACGACGGCTACGCCAGCAGCGATTGCGATTTGCGTTCGCCGTCGCTTATTGGTCGGCCCCGGCGCGCCTTGCCCGTTGCCGCCGGTCAATGCCTGACCGGCGGGGACCCACGGCCCGTCCCCCCCCTTGCGGACGGGCGTATCGGTGCTGATGCGGCCCGCCTCAAGAACGTGCCGGACTTCAACTTCCGTCAACGGTCCAAGGGTTTTGGGCCCTTTACGAATGTACCAGTCGTCGCTCATCGCCGGACCTATTGAGACGCGACTAGTCTAGCCCACGCTCTCAGCCCAGGACGGCGGGATTCCCAGATCTTCGGGAGGGCTTGGCAGCTTTGCCCAAAAACGGGGACTGACCCCCTACCGGAAGGGCAAACCAGCGCTCCAGCCGCAACGGGTCAGGGGTCTGTCCCCTTTTTTGGGCAAAGCCGGGCGAGGCTCCTGCCGAGCCCGCCTCTTCCGGGCTCAAGAGCTTCGCCCTTCCCTGGTGCTCTCAGCCCAGGACAACCGCCGGACGGCGGGTTTCCACGTTGCGGCCGTTCTTCTTGGGGGGAGTCCCGTTGAAGCGGACGTGCTCTTCCCCCACCACGCCAGTCAGGTCGCTTCGCAGGTTGCCCGTACAGCTGACGCACAGGGGCTGTTTGAGGCGGAAGCGGCGGCGGAGCATCGGGTCGGCTTCGTCGGTCGATTCGACGAAGATCACCACCTCGACCGGGCCAGGGTGGGCCTGCAGGATCTGGCGTACGCGCTGCATGTCGTGTTCGCTGTGCAGGCCACGCTGGAATTTGACGGCGACTTGCGTTGTGTAGAGTCGGCCGGCCTCTTCGAGTGTGATCAACTGGCTGGCGATGATGTTGGGCTCGCGGCCCCGGCGGTCGACGCGGCCTCGGACATAGCCGACCTCCTCGGCCTTCACGCTTTCGCCGTGGCGGGCGTAGTCCTCGGGCCACATGATGCAGCGGATCATTCCGTCCGGCGTCTCGAAATCGAAATTGACGTATCGCGAATGGCCGTTCCGGCTTGGCTTTTTGGTGGTGGCCTTCTTGATGCTCGACACCATGCCGCCGATGAGGATTTCGGTCTTTTCGTCGATCGTCGGCAGGTCCTTGAGCGTGGCCGTCGCGTAGCGCGTGATCTGCTCCACGTTTTCGGTCAGCGGATGCGACGTCAGATAGAAGCCGAAGGTCTCCTTCTCCGCCGCCAGCTTTTGGGCGTGCGTCCAGTCGGAGACATCGGGGAGGACGACGGTGGTTTGTGTCGACTTCTGTTCTTCCGGCTCGCCGCCGCCGAACAGTTTTTTCTGCCCCTTGGCTTTGTCGCGATGCATGGCCGAGGCTGACTGCACGGCCCGCTCGGCCAACAGCATGTGCTGGGCGCGCGTCGGCCCCAGGCTGTCGAGAGCGCCCGCTTTGATCAAGAGTTCCAGCGCGCTCTTGCCCAGCACCTTCGAGTCGACCCGCTCGGCTAAATCGAAAATGCTGGCGAACGGCCCGTTCGCGTGCCGTTCGGCGACGAGGGCCGAGACGACGCCATCCCCCAAGCCTTTGATTGCAGCCAGGCCGAACGACAGCTCGCTGCCGACCACGCTGAATTCGACGTCCGAGCTGTTGACGTCGGGCGGGCGAATGTGGATGTGCATCCGGCGTGCGTCGTCGACGTGCTCGGCGATGCGGTCTGACTTGTCCATCAGGCACGAGAGCAGGGCGGCCATGAACTCGGCCGGGTAATGGGCTTTGAAGTAGGCCGTCTGGTAGGCGATGGCGGCGTACGCAGTCGAGTGCGACTTGTTGAACCCGTAGCCGGCGAACTTTTCGATCATGTCAAAGAGTTCGACGCTCTTGGCCGCGCTGAGTCCCCTCGTTTGCGCTCCGGTGATGAACTCCTCGCGGTACTTGGCGATGGCTTTCAGCTTCTTCTTGCTGATCGCCTTGATGCAGCCGTACGCGGACGACAGCTCGATGCCGCCGACGCGGTTCAGAATTCGCATCACCTGTTCCTGGTAGACCATGACGCCGTAGGTCTCGGCCAGGATTTCATCGACGACGGGGTGCACCTTGGGGACGGGCTCGATGCCGTGCTTGACGTTGACGTAGGTCATCACCATGCCCCCTTCGAGCGGGCCCGGACGATAGAGGGCCGAGGTGGCGATGATGTCGTTGAAGCGGTCGGGCTTCATCTTGGTGAGGAGATCCCGCATCCCGCCGCTTTCCAGTTGGAAGATGCCTTTCGTCTCCCCGCGCCCGAGCAGCTTGAACGTGGCCGGATCGTCGAGGGGCAACTTCTCCGGATCGATATCGAGTCCGCGGTGCTTGCGGACGTTTTTGACCGTCTTATCGAGGATCGTGAGGTTGGTGAGCCCCAAGAAGTCCATCTTGAGCAGGCCGGCCTGTTCCACCCGCGGGCCGTCCCACTGCGTGATGACGTCGTCCTTGCCGGTGATTTTCTGCAGGGGGATGTAATTGACGAGCGGGCGGTCGCCGACGACAACTCCGGCGGCGTGCGTGCCCGCGCTGCGGGCCAGGCCCTCGATGCGGATTGCGATGTCGATCATCTCGCGGACTTGGGGATCGCCTTCGTAGGCCAGCTTGAGGTCAGCGCTTTTATCGAGCGCGTCGGTCAGCTCGATATTCAGCTCCTCGGGCACCATCTTGGCGATCTCGTTCACCCGCGGCAGCGGGATCGACATCACCCGGCTCACGTCGCGGATGGCCGCCTTGGCCTTGAGCGTGCCGAAGGTGCCAATCTGGGCGACGCTCTCGGTGCCGTACTTTTGCTTGGTGTAGTCGATGACGGCTTGCCTTCCGTCGCGGCAGAAATCGATGTCGATATCGGGTGGCTCGGTCCGATTTGGGTCGAGAAACCGTTCGAAGAGCAGGTCGAACTTGATCGGGCAGACATTGCTCAGTCCGAGCAGATACGTGACGAGCGAGCCGCAGGCTGATCCGCGGGCCTGGCAGGGAATCTGCTGCTCGTTGGCGAACCGCACGAAGTCCCAGACGATGAGGAAATAGCTCGCGTAGCCCATCTTTTCGATGATGCCCAGCTCGTATTCGAGCCGCTCGCGATGCAGCGACGTGATCTCGTCGTACCGCTGGGGGAGGCGCTCTTCGCACAGTTCGCGGAGATACTGGGCGTCGGTCTTGCCGGACGGCGGCGTGAAAACGGGGAAGTGCCGCTTTGAAAGGTCGAGATCGATGTCGACCCGGTTGGCGATCTCCTGCGTGATAGCGACGGCGTCCGGGTGATCGGGAAACGCCTGGTACATCTGCTCGGGCGTGCGGACGAAGAACTGATCACCCTCCATCCGCATCCGCTTCGTGTCGCTCCGCAGGGCCAGCGTGTTCACGCACAACAGCACGTCGTGCGCGTCGGCGTCGGCCTGCTCGAGATAGTGAGCGTCGTTCGTGGCGACCAGCGGCACGCCCATCCGCCGGGCCAGCTCGATCGTCCCTTCGGCGCACTGCCGCTGGATGTCGAGCCCGCCGTTTTGAATCTCGAGATAAAACCGGTCGCCGAAGACGCCTTGATACCAGGCGGCCAACTGTTCGGCCTCGTCCATGCGCTCGCCCAAGAGCAGAAACGACAACTCGCCCGCCGCGCAGCCCGAGAGGCAGACCAGTCCCTCGCTATGCCGCTCCAAAAGCTCCTTGTCGATCCGCGGCTTGTAATAAAAGCCTTCGAGGAACGCAGCGGTCGAGAGCTGCACCAGGTTCTGAAAGCCGACGCGATTCATCGCCAAGAGCGTCAGGTGGTAGCTGGCCTCTTTCATCCGCGTCGCGCTGCGG
>DASPSM010000112.1:0-10610 GCA_035623955.1 Planctomycetaceae bacterium | reverse complement strand
CGCCTCGCGTCCGATTTCGCTGGCGCCCGAGCAGTCTCGCCAGATTGAGCACACGCTCCGCTGGCTCTTGCGGCGCTTTGTCGACCCCGAATGGATCGACGCGCGAATCACCGAGCGAGCGGTGTGAACGCCGCGAGTCTTTCCCCTCAGCACCGTGCTACAATCGGGCCTCACTCTCAGTGTGTTTCAATTGTGTTCTTTCAATTGCACTCTTTCAGTTACACGGGCAGCGCACATGGCCGGCGAGTCCTCCAACCTCACCGCACCGCTCACGGCGCCCGATCAACAGGATGCGCTCCTGCGGCTGCTCGACGTCACGTGCGAACTGGCCGGACATCACACGCTCGACCAGATTTTGCAGACCGTCACCACGGGCGCTTGCGCGGCGCTCGGCTGCGAGCGGGCCAGCCTTTACCTGTATGACGCCGAGAGCAACGAGGTCTATACGCGCGCGGTCACCGAGTTGGAGCTGGAAGAGATTCGTTCCTCGGCGGACCGTGGCATCACCGGTTGGGTCGTGCGCAATCGCGAAATTGCGAACATTCCCGACCCGGCGGCCGACTCTCGCTGGAACGCGAATTTCGACCGTCAGACCGGCTTCCACACGCGGAACATTCTCGCCGCGCCGATCATCGCTTCGACCGACGACCGCCTGATCGGCGTGCTGCAACTGCTCAACAAGCACGGAGGAAGCTTCGGATCTTTTGACGAGCAAGTGATCCGCGCCTTTGCCGCACACGCGGCCACAGCTTTGGAGCGGGCGGCGCTCGTTGCCGACGCGAGGCTCTCGCACGAATTGCAGACGGCCGTCAACATGGGCCGCCGCATTCAGCAGAGCTTTTTACCGCGCCACCTCCCGCAGATTCCGGGCTACGAGGTCGGGGCCTGGTGGCGGCCGGCCGAACTGGTCAGCGGCGACTATTACGACATCGTGCCGCTCAAGGACGGCCGCTTGGGCCTGGTTGTGGCTGATGTCAGCGGACACGGAGTCGGCCCGAGCCTGCTGATGGCTTCCGTGCGAGCCATGGTCCACGTTCTGACGCGCCGCCGAACGGAACCTGGCGAAATCGTCCCGCTGTTGGCGGAGACAATCTCACCGGATCTCGACGGCGGCACGTTCCTGACGCTCTTGATGGGGGCTCTCGATCCGCGCACCCACGAACTGACGTATGTCAATGCCGGGCATGGGCCGGCGTTCTTGTTTCATCGCGAAACGCGCGAGTTCCAAACTCTAAAAACCACGAATCTCCCGCTCGGTTTCATGATCGACTTTTCGCCGATTTCCGGCTTGAAACTGACGATGGGCCCCGGCGACCTGCTGATCCTGGCGACCGACGGCCTGATCGAGCTGTTAAACGACGACCGCGAGATGTTCGGCCGCGCGCGGCTCGAACAATTGATTCAGCAGAATTGCACCCTCGCTGCGCCGGATCTGGTCATGGCGATTCAGGACGCCATCGCCGAATTCCTGGGTGACTGCCAACCGCTGGACGACGTGACGCTAATGGTGGTCGAGCGGAAGATGGCTGCTTCTTAGTCCAAGGTCCAAAGTCCGAGGTCCAAAGTCGGGGAACAGAAGTCGAAAGGCAAGCCGCATGCGTCCGTCGACCTTGGACCTTGGACTTCGCAGCCCGGCGAGCGTGGGGCGTCAGCCCCACGGTGCTTCGATTTCGTGAACTATGTGTTCGGCACAAGCACCGGCTCGATTTAATCTATAAGAACCTCAACACGGCTCTTGTGACCGTGTGAGTGAAAACGACTCGTGGTCGTGCTGATAACACGCCCACGAGCCTGACCACAACCTTGCTGTTTAGGAGCACGGTCATGGCTACGGCTATTCTTGCGGAACGCAATCCGTCTGCCCAGTCTCATTCTTCCTTCGTTGCTGGCGGCTCGCTGCTCAAAATGTGCGACGCCGCTCGTCTCGCTGGAATCTCTGTTGAACTGCTGAGGTACTACGCCAACTGCGGAACGGTCGAGACCGAAAGGACAGTAGGCGGCCATCGACTCGTTAAGCGTGACTCGCTCATCCGTGCTCTTGGCCTGGACATCGACACGACTGAGGACGGGAACGCAGCAACGGCCGAAAAGCTGACTGTTGTTTACGCTCGCGTCTCAACAGACAAGCAAAGGAAAGAAGGCAACCTCATTCGGCAGACCGAACGGCTTGAACGATTCGCGGCAGAGAATTATCCAGGCCAACCGACACAGACGATTAGTGAGACAGGCTCGGGTCTGAACCACGAGCGGAAAGGCTTCGTTCGATTGATTGACCTTATCCTTGACGGCCGGGTGAAGCGTGCTCTGCGAATTCGGGGACCGTATCAGCCGCAACTCTCGCAGCCTGGTTTACAGGCTGTGCGAAAAAATGGGAGTTGAGATTGTGGAGACCCGACCTGCTGACGGACTCAACGACGAAGACAAGGAACGAACGGAGAGCGAAGAGTTGGCTTATGACGTGATGGCTGTGATGACCTGTTTTACCGCCAAACACAACGGCAAGAGAGGTGGCTTAATCAATCGGTTCGTCGTCAGCGACGCGACCAAAACCCGCATCCTTGCCTTGCACGAATCGGGACACTCCTACCGCGACATTTGCCGCGTTATCAAACGCGAGGGACACACAGAATTAAACCACGGTCGAGTGGTCAAAGAGCACAACATCCGGGCGGTGCTTCTGGCTTACGCAAAGGACAAGAAAAAATCAGGCAATGACGGCAATCCCAAACCGCAAACCGTTGAAAACTTTGTCTCTCGTTGTTGTGAACGCGGTGACGCCACAGACCCGACCTGTAGAGTGTTTGCCCGCCCTCTGTATTTGTCCTTTGTTGGATTTTGCCAAGCGGAGCGACAGACTCCGCTGAGCCGCGTTGAATTCGCCAAGGCATTCCAGAGCGTCACAGGATGCTCCAGACAACGCCACACGACAAAGAGAGACTTCTACGCGGGAATCAAACTGCCAAGCTGCCCAAGGTCCGCTGTGAGCCACAAGGCTACGCCTTGAAGGAAGCCGCAACAGCGGCACGACAAACGGAACGAATCGAACCGACAGGCGTTATCGACGCCTGCCGGTTTTTTTTGTTCTGCGAAGTGCCAGAGCGGCTAGACCTTCACCTCGGAAGCCAAAACCGCAAAAATCAACGGCGGTCTTACAGGTTCTTCCAGACTTCAACGACCGGCCAGCTTACGCAGGCCGCTCGCCCGGCGTAGATGTTGTTCCGGTCGCTCTCACTCGAGTTTTTCGCCCAGAATCCGCTCGGCGTCGCCGCGGCGTCTGGCCAGGAGTTTTTCGCGAAGTTCGGGCCGCGACAGCGAGAGGATGCTGACGGCGAGCAGAGCCGCGTTGATGGCTCCGGCCTTGCCGATCGCGAGCGTGCCGACAGGTATCCCCTGCGGCATCTGCACGGTCGAGAGCAGCGAATCGAGGCCGTCGAGGGCCCAGCCTTTCATTGGCACGCCAAGCACCGGGCGAACCGTGTGGGCCGCGACGACGCCGGCAAGGTGAGCCGCGCCACCGGCGGCCGCGATAAAGACCTCGGTCCCGCTTGCTTCGCATTTCCGCACGTATTCGACGGTCTCCGCAGGAGTGCGGTGAGCCGAGAGGACGCGGCACTCGTTCCGCACGCCAAACTCATCGAGCGTCTGATGGGCCGGGCGCATCGTTTCCCAATCCGATTTGCTCCCCATCAGGATGGCGACCAGCGGCGTGTCGGCAGGCATCTTCTCAGCTCCAGGTCTCGTTGGTCCAAACCCGTTCTATTGCCTGGCGACGGCTTCGGCAAGCGCTCGGGCGCTCGTTGCGACAGTCCGCCGGACGGCCTAAAATTCGGGCGTGAATAATAGTGAGCGTGGCGTGGCCATTCCTTTTCCCGCTTTTGTCCCCCCCTCGACGCCGACGACGATCGTCTTTGAGAAGCAGCCGCGATGGGCTCCCGAGCTTCAGCGGCAGTTTCTGGCGGAGGACGCGCGGGTGATCGCTTGCCGATCGCTGCGAGACGTCGAAGAGCGTCTGGCGGGGTTGAAGCGGGGAGTCGTGCTCTTGGACGCATCCGTAGCTCCGGGCGAGTGTTTGCAGTTTTTGAGACGCGAGATGAGCGATCCCGAATCGCTGCCGGTCATGATCATCGGAGCAAAGCGAGTGGCCCATCTGGAATGGTCGTTTCGCGAGCTCGGCGCGATCGCGTTTTTCCGGCAGAGGATTCCGGGGCACGAGATGGCGTCCTTGTGCCGCCGACAGTGGGCCAGCACAGGCGAGTCGCGATCCGCGAGGATAGCAACTGGCATTACCAGTAAGGGGCCGCATACGCCATGACGAACGCGCAGCGAGAGCAGGGCATCTCGAAGGCGCTTGAGAGCGTCCCGGAACCCGAAATTGGCCGAACGTTGGGCCAGCTCGACATGCTGAAAGGGGTACGCATCGGCGACGACGGCACCGTGCACGTCGAGATCGAGCTGCCGACGCCTGCCTATCCAAGGCGCGAGCGGATCGCAGAGGCCGTCGAGCAAACGCTGAAAAAGGCTCACTTGCTGAACGGCAGCCGCCTCGACGTCGCCTTTTCGGCGAAGGTTCGGGGCAAAAACGCGGGAGGCACGCTCGGGCTGCGGATCGCCAACATCATCGCCGTCGGCAGCGGCAAAGGGGGCGTCGGCAAGAGCACCATTGCCGCCTGCCTGGCCTACGGGCTCAAGCACTTTGGCGCGCGAACGGGCTTGATGGACGCCGACGTCTACGGGCCGAGCATCCCACACCTCTTGGGCGTCGCGAACGCAAAGCCCGCCGCATTCGAGCAGCGGACCGCGACTGGCGAGCCCTTCACACGGATCGAGCCAGTGATCGCGGGCGGCATCAAGACGATCTCGATGGGTTTCTTCATCAATCCCGATCAGGCCGTCGTGTGGCGAGGGCCGCTCTTGCATCGAGCCATCACGCAGTTCCTCAAGGACACCGACTGGGGCGAGCTTGACTACCTGGTGATCGACCTGCCGCCGGGGACGGGCGACGTGGCTTTGACGCTGTCGCAATCGGTCGGGTTAGCCGGCGCCGTCGTCGTCTGCACGCCGCAGCAAGTCGCCCTGCTCGACGCCGTCAAAGCGATCAGCATGTATCGGCAGGTGAAAATCCCGATTCTCGGCATGGTGGAGAACATGAGCGGCGAGATCTTCGGCCGCGGCGGCACGCGCCGTAAGGCCCAAGAGCTGGGGGTGCCGTTCCTTGGCGAAATCCCCATCGAGGCGGAAATCCGCATCAAGGGGGACGAAGGCAAAACGGCCGCACTATTTGACGAAGGCAGCCCCGCCCGGCCCTACCTGCTCGCCATGTGCGAGCAAACCTCGCTGGAGATCGCCCGACAGCTGCTCGAATCGCCCAGCATGCCGACGCTCGAGATTCTGTGATGCACCGTAGAGCAGGCTTTTTCCGCCGCGCATCTGCGACATCCAAGAACCGGCAGGCACAGCCTGCCCTACCAGAGCTTGCCGCTTTCAATGTCGCCTTGGAACACCCCGCAAGGCAGCTAAAATACAGTTAGGCAAGCGCCAAAGGCGTCGACAAAACTACCTGTCGAACCCGGCCTTGGCGTCGGTGTCATAGAGCCATGTCAGGAAACCTTTTGTTCGGGACCGGGAATTCGCCGCCGAGAGATTCAACGTTGAGTTCTTCCCAAGCGACGACAATTCCCGAGTTGATCGAAACCTTCGACGCGCTGGGCGACTGGGAGGCTCAGTGCGATTACCTCATCGACCTGGGCCACGAAATTCCGGATTTTCCAGAGTCGGCGCGGATCGAGGCCAACCGGGTCCACGGCTGCCAGAGCAATGTCTGGCTAATCACCGAGATCAAGCCGGGCAATCCGCCGGTTATCGAAATCCAGGCCGACAGCGACTCGATGATCGTCCGGGGCCTGATCGCCGTGCTGCTGATGGCTTACTCCGGGAAGACGGCACGGGAGATTTTGCAGACCGACATTCAACAGACCTTCGCGCGGCTCGGGCTCAACCGTCAGCTGAGCTCGGCTCGCCGCAACGGTCTGGCCGGCATGGTGCAGCGGATTCGATCGCTTGCCGATCAGTCGGCCGGGGAACACTCCTGATGGTTGCTTCTAGCGAGGCGGTTTTACCCTTGGAACGCCGCGGCACGTTCGATCCGATGGCGATTCGCGCACAGTTTCCGATTTTCGATCGGTTGCTTCCGAACGGACAGCCGCTGATCTTTCTCGATAGCGCCGCCAGCGCGCAAAAGCCTCGCTGTGTGATCGAGAAGGAACGGGAGTGTTACGAGCGGTACTACGCCAACGCCTATCGCGGCGATTATCAATTCGGAGTGCACATCGACGAAGAGCTGGAAGCGACGCGGGCAAAGGTCCGGGACTTCATCGGTGCACCGGCCAGTGAAGAAATCATCTTCACCGCCGGATCGACCATGTCGATCAACCTGGTCGCCAATGCCTGGGGGCGAAAGTTTCTGCGAGCGGGCGACGAGATCCTGCTGACCCAGATGGAGCATCACGCCAACCTTGTCCCCTGGCAGCAGATCGCGCACGCCACCGGTGCCACGCTCAGATACATTCCACTTGCGAGCGATTGGCAGCTTGATCTCGATCGACTTGATGAAGTGCTCATTGCTCGCACCAAGATCATCGCATTGAGCGGCATGTCGAACGTGCTGGGGACGATTCCTCCGGTCCGCGAGATCGCGGCCAAGGCCCACAAACGGGGAGCCTTGGTGCTTGTCGACGGGGCCCAGAGCGTTCCGCACCTGGCAACGAACGTCCGCGACCTCGACATCGATTTTCTGGCCTTTTCGGCCCACAAGCTGTACGGGCCCAGCGGCGTGGGCGTGCTATGGGGCCGCCGACAACTTTTGGAGGCCATGGATCCGTTCATTTGCGGCGGGCACATGATCTCCGAGGTCTTTTGGGACCATTCCACCTGGGCGGCGATTCCCGCGAAGTTCGAGGCGGGCACCCTGCCGATTGCCCAGGCGATCGCCCTGGGCGCGGCGGTCGATTTTGTGACGGGCATCGGCATGCCGGCGATCCAGGCTCACGATGCCGAGTTGACTGCTTACGCTCACGAGCGACTCGCGACGGTCCCGGGCTTGAGGATTTTCGGACCGGGGCCGGCGCACAAGGGGCCGATCGTCAGCTTTGCGCTCGAAGGGGCCCATCCCCAGGACCTGGCGAACCTGGTCGATCGCAAGGGGGTCGCCGTCCGACACGGCCATCACTGCACGATGCCCCTGCATTCGCTGCTCGGTGTTCCCGCGACGACCCGCGCCAGCTTTGGCGTGTATACGACTCGGGGCGACATCGACGCGCTCGTTGAAGCCATCGAATTCGCCCGACAGAAACTGCGCCGCGCTTGAGGACCCGTGGAATATGCCGAATACGACCCAACCATTGTCGAAAACTCAACCCTCGTCGAAATCCGCCGAGGTCAAGCTGAGCCGTCGCTGGCAGTGGGCGACCCGCGGCCGGGCGATCAGCTATTTGATGGAGCAGGCGGTCGAGAACCCGAACGCCATTTCACTCGCCGCAGGGCTGGTCGATCCGTCGACGCTGCCCGTCGAGGAAACGCGTAAGATTCTTGCCGATTTGCTGGGCGACCCCGAACGCGGCCGCCGAGCCCTGCAGTACGGAACCACGCCGGGCTCCGAACGCCTGCGGCGGCAGGTCGCCCAACTGCTCCAGCGGCTCGAGGAGCGCAGCAACGCGGCCGTCGAGATCGACCCGTCGCGGCTGATCCTCACCACGGGTTCGCAACAGTTGTTGTCACTGGTGGGCGAGGTGCTGCTCGATCCGGACGATATCTGCCTCGTGGCCGCGCCGACTTACTTCGTCTTCCTGGGCGTGATCCACGGCTTGGGCGCACGGGCCGTGCCGATCCCGGCCGACGAGAATGGGATGCAAATCGACCTGCTCAAACAAGAGTTGGAGCGGATCGAGGCGGCCGGCGAGTTGTCCAAAGTCAAGCTGATTTACGCCGTGAGTTATTTCGAGAACCCCAGCGGCATCAGCCTGTCGGTCGAACGCCGCCGCGAGCTGGTGCGCCTGGCCGAACGCTGGTCGCGCGAGCAGAAGATTTTCGTGCTCGAGGATGCCGCCTATCGCGAGCTCTGCTACGACGGTCCCGACCGTCCGAGCATCTGGAGCTTCGACCCGACGCACGAGACGGTGATCCTGGCCCAGACATTCTCCAAAAGCTTTTCGCCCGGGCTTCGCTGCGGTTACGGCCTCTTGCCCAAGCCGCTGGTCCGCCCGATCTCCGATCGCAAAGGAAACGAGGATTTTGGCTCGTCGAATTTCGTTCAGCACCTGTTGGCGACGGTGCTCGAGAACGGCCAGTACGAACCGCACGTGGAACAGGTGCGGGCGTCGTACCGCGTGAAGCGTGATCGCATGCTGGCCGCGGCCGAAAAGTACTTCGCCGATCTGCCGGGCGTTTCGTGGGTGCGTCCGCAGGGAGGCCTCTACGTGTGGATGACGCTTCCGGAACAGATCGAGACGGGCCTCGACAGCCCGTTCTTTGACCGTGCGGTCAAAGTCGATGGCGTGATGTATGTGCCCGGTGAACTCTGCTACGCCGGCACCCCCACGCAGCGCCGCCGCAACCAGATGCGGCTGAGCTTCGGCGTCGAGTCGCCCGACCAGATCGAAGAAGGCATGCGGCGACTGGCCAACGCGGTGCGGGCGGTGCTCTGAGCCCTTCGAGAGCAATTCGCCGCGACGCACCGCGGAGCCGCGCGTCACAAGTGATTGACGAGGCTCCGAGGCCGACTTCGCGTCGCAGGCGCAGCAGTCGTCACCGAGGGTTAATTGTCTCGAGACGCGACATTCGGCAATTCCGGCTCGATCATCGCCATCGAACAGCGCGATTGGATACGGCCGTTGTTTTCGCGGAGCCGCGGGAGGGCGAGCCTCCCGCCGATCCGTCGTTCAACGACTTGAGGAACGCTTGTCAGAACCGAAAGACCGCCGCTTTCAAACGACCTGTTTAGGTCATTGAACCGCGCCCGCACATTGATAGCCTGCTAGACACGCACCGCGCCGAGCGGGGCATGTCACTGAGCACCTTTGCTGCGAAGGCCACTTCAATGGACCGTAAACTCGATTGTCAATGGACGATTTCAAATCTGAACGCAGTCTATAACGTCGCAACGGAGGAAGTCCGAGTCAGCTACGTTCGAACGAATCCGAAGAAAGCCACCGTCAAGGCTTGGGTTAACTATCTCGGCGACGATATTCCCATCGACACCATCGATGATGACGGCAGTCCCAATTGCGAGGGGGCGCCTGAAAACTGGAAGTGCACAGCGCCGGACAGCTCGCAGATTGTCGTCGCGCTGTACGATGGAGCACAGCAGAAGATCGCCCAACCGACGACGGTCCACCCTTAATGTCGCGTGGGGCGACCTATCTCAGCAGCGGGTCGATGCCGATGCTGCAATGGGGGCACCGGACATAGCCCGTTCCGAGGCACGCCGGGCAAGTGTGCCGGGACGACGGCTTGGGCGCGTTGGCGACACTTGGATCGTTCGCGAACCTCTCATCGTGCAGGCGGGCGAACGGGCAACCGGGCGCGCGGCAGAGGACTCGAGCGCGACCATTACAGACGGTGCAGCAATGATCGTCATAGATGTCCGCCTCGGCATGCTTGACGTCCGGAGCCTCCGCCTTCCCGGACATCACAACCACGACTTTGCGATAGCCGATCGCGACCGAAACGAGGGACGGGCCGACCTTCGCGCGAACCTCCGACCAACCCAGCAACGAGCCGGCGAGAGGGGGATGGGCAAAGTTCGGCAGCGAACTCTGGACAAAGGCCCGCGCGCTGGGCGCCGGAACGCCGCCCACGTAATTCGAGCGGGAAGGCCCTTTGCCGGAAGCGTCGGGCCCAGAGGCATAGGAGGTTGACGGAATCGCGACGATGCTCCCGCGCTCGTCGCAGAGTGCCCCGCCGTTTGCTCGATGCCCCGAGGCCAACTCGCACCAGAGCTGACGGGAAAAGTCGAGCCATTTTGTCTCAGCGAGCCGTCGCACTTCTCCCGGCTGAGCCGTCACGATGCCCTGCGTCATTTTCAGTCCCGATCCAGACGCGCTGCCTACCGGGAAGTCGAGGAGGAGCACGTCGCTGCCGCGCGGCGGGATCTTCTCGGCAAGTGCGATCGGCGGCATTCTCAGCCCGTCGCAGCGCAACAGACACAAATCGTCGGCCTCGTCGACGGCGACGCAAGTGGCCGGGAGGCGCCGATCGTGGCTCAAATCGCTCGTATCAATGAGTTCGATCTTGTCCGCGCGCCCCAGCGTAAGGTCGTCAACCAGGTGGCGGCAGGCGAGGACGTAATGAGGCATAACGACGAGACCCGTTCCCCGCACGACGGTTGTCGTGTCGGCCTCAGGCGATTCCAGACGCGCGAGCCCTTCGCGCTCGTCCTTCGGCAATACCAGAGGCATGTAACGCCAACCGTGTTATGGCCGGTCGGCTGCGACGGCGCGTTCGGTGGTGGTGGCGACTCTTGAATACAGCTCGGTCGCTTCGGACAACACGGGTTGGCTGGGATGAATGCGGCCGAGCTCGGCCTCACTGAGGAGCCTGCCGAGATTCTGCGTCAC
>DASPSM010000106.1:0-3697 GCA_035623955.1 Planctomycetaceae bacterium | reverse complement strand
GTCCCGTCGGCCTTCCTGCAAAAGGTCGCCGAGTTTGCCGTGACTGCCGACGAGCTGAAGAAAATCGCGCTCCCGGTCGAGGTGCTCGTTGGCGATCGCGATCCGGTCAAGCAGCTCTACGTCGTCGCGGTGCGTCATGGGCGTCCCGATTGGCCCGTCGTGGAGATCCCGGGAGCCGGGCACCTCAACTGCATCGTCATGCCGCAGTTCCGCACGGAGATCGCAGCCTGGGTGCGCAAGCAGAGCAAGCCATAGCCGTGAACTTACCAGCCATCAACTGAGCAGCCGCAAACTTATCAGTTGAAATTTCAACAGCTAGAATCGAACGGGCGGGCCGTTCCCAGTCGAAAGGCGTCATCATGGGACGACGGATCTTTTTGTCCGCGATTACGATTCTCGCGGCGACCTGGTGCTCCTCTCGGGTCCTCGCCGCCGAGGCGCCAGAGCTCAAGTGTCCGGTTTCGGGTCATCCAGCGAGCAAGCAGCACGTCGCGGAACACAACGGAGGCAAGGTTTACTTTTGCTGCGACAAATGCGCCAAAGCCTTCGCCGCCAAGACCGCGGATTTTGCCGCCAAGGCGAATCTCCAGCTGGTCGTCAGTGGCCAGTTCAAACTGGTGAAGTGCCCACTCGAGGGCTACACGCTCAATCCCGTCACGGCGATGGAGGTCGGGGGCGTGAAAGTCCTGTTCTGCTGCAAAGGCTGCAAGAACGAGGTGCGCCTCGCCCAGAGTGAGGACGAGCGAATCAAGCTGGTTTTCAACGACAAGGCCTTCAAGAAGGGCTTTGAAAAGGTCCCGGCCGAATCGAAGAAATAAACCAGCAAAACAAATTGCCCGTGACAATTATCGATCCGCATTCTGGCAAGCGGGCTCGGTGGATCAATCGATGACTCGGTTCGTGATCTTGCCGATTTTCGGCGCGTGCGTGCTCCTGGCAACTGTCGGCTGCGGCAAGTCCGCCGATAGCGCGTCGCTGACGGCGTTGCTAAAACAGTCCGGCGAAAACAAGCCCACCCCGTATCCACTGGCAGGCCGGGTCACGATCGACGGAGAACCCGCGCACTACGTCAAGCCGCAGCGACTTGTGATGATGCTCTACGATCCGGCGCGACCGGATCTTCCGCTATTCAAGCGGCCCTGCAAGGACGTGAGCGCGGAAGGCACCTTTGCTTTCAACACCTACACCAAGGGAGACGGGCTTCCCTCTGGCAAATTCGTCGTGGTCTTCGCCGTCCTGGAAGTCACGAATCGGGGCCTGCTCGGCCCTGATCAGCTCAACAATCTCTACAACGACCCGGAAAGAAACTCGCAGGACTCCCAGTTCATCATCGACCATCAGCCTCCCGGGAAAGAGGATTACGTCTTCGATCTGAAGGTCGCGGGGAAGGACGCAGTCAAGATCCCCGGCCCCAAGGCGTTGACCGAGCTTCGTCCGTTGGGGAAATGAGCCGGCGGTCAGCGCGCCAACCGCATTCGAGCCCGGCAGGCGAGCCTCACTCGAAGTCGCTTTTCTCGACCACCTCGCTGCCGTTGGTCGTAATCAGCGCGTCGTACACCGTCGCGCGGATTTCGGGCGACAGGAAATGCACCGATCCGTCGCCGAACAGGTGCTGGACGCCGCCCGGATGCATGCTGGAGGGGCCGTACTGGCAGTCGACCAGATTGCCGGCCCCCAAGATGCTGACAAAAAAGGGGGCGTAATTGAGCGCTGTCTGCGGAAACGCGTAGTCGGGCGGCGCGTCTTCGTTGTACGGATGGCCGGCCAGAGAGGCCGTCGTCCCGTCGATCCAGACGGCAAAATTCGGCTCGCGAGTTTCGGCCACGAAGATCGTCATCGAGATGCCGTCCTTGATATCCGTCATTCGCGTCGAAGACGAAGCGTAAAAAACCCCGTTTGGCTTGTGCCACAGCTTGCCGATGGTGGTCGCCCCCATTCCGACGTAGTTTCGCAGCGCGTAGTGGTCCGACAGGCGGAGATACAGCGGCGACTGGCTGTAGTTTGGGCCGCTGAACGTGGGACAGCGAAACACCGAGAGAATGTGCGTCGCCGGGTCGAGGTTGCGCTCGTCGAGCGCCGAGAGGCTGAAGTCGATCTCGTCCCAGAGGTCCTTCTGCTCCAGGAAGGGCAACAGCATGGAGGTCCAGCTCTGCAGGCGAAACTGCGCGGGGTCGGGGTACCAGACGCCGTACGCCATATCGCCCGTGCAGCTGGGCGGCAGAACGCGGTTCACGTTCTCGTAATCGTGCAGGGCCAGACCGATCTGCTTGAGATTATTGCGGCAGATCGTTCGACGGGCCGCCTCCCGCGCCTGCTGCACGGCCGGCATCAAGAGCCCGACCAGGACCGTGATCACCGAGATGACCACGACCAGCTCGACAAGAGTGAATCCGTGGTTTCGCCGCATCGAACCTCGCCTTTCCCTCCAGTTGTAGGGCCCGCGGCGCGGCTCACTCATTCTAAGGCGCGCGAAGGCAAGGATCCAAGCCGGGCGAAGCGGCCGATCCACATTGCGGATTTTTTAGCGAAGCGGCGCGCAAGACATCGTCAGCCGCGCCGGCACCAGTCGCGCCACATCTGGCGATAGGCCGCTTCGACGTGTCGCGCGAAGCGGGCCGCATCCATCAAAGGCGATCGCTCCATCCGCCCTCGCAGGGTCGACCGCAGTTGGGCAAGCCGCGGCAGGTCGCGCGCCAGACTGGCAGCGATCATGACGAATTCTTCATCGTTCCAAGCCGCCAGCTCCGGCAGACCGAGATTCGAGAGCTGGCTCCAGCCGGCACGGCCCACCGCCGTCCGGCCAACGCGCGTCACGACAGGCACACCCATCCACAGCGAGTCGAGGCTGGTGGTGTGCCCATTATAGGGAAGCGTGTCGAGTCCCAAGTCGATCTGCCGATAGACCTTCAAATATTCCGCCCGGGGGCGGTACTCGACAAATTCAATCCGACGCGGATCGATCCCCGCCTGGCGGAAATACTGCTCGACGCGGCCGCGATGCTCGCCCACGGGCGAGAGCAGAAGCAGCCGCGAGTCCGGACAGGCTTTCAGCACGCCAGCCCAGAGTGCCAGCGTCGTTGCGTTCACTTTGCTGAAGTTGTTCAGGCAGCCGAACGTGATCCGTTCCGCTGCGATGGCCGGCACAGGCCCCGGCGACGGCTCATCGGTCAGCGGATCGTAGCACCAGAAAGTCTCTGGCAGTCTGAGCGACGTTTCTGCGTAGTCGGCATCGCTGTCGCCCGGCGGATCGAGATACGGATCGGTGAGACGATAATCGACGGCTGCGAGGCCGGTCGTTCCCGGATAGGCCAGGTACGCCACCTGAACAGGAGCCGGCTTCCGCGCCAGGACCAAGGGCCGCCCATTCGACATGTGCATCGTCAAATCGACAAGAAGATCAATGCCGTCGGATCGGATTTCGTCGGCGACTGCCTGGTCCGTGCGCCCTGCCGTGACGCGCCACCGATCGGCGCAGCGCATGATCCGCCGCGTGAACGAATCCGGGCGGGGCACGTTTGCGTAGCACGTAATTTCAAATTGGTCGTGATCGTGCCGCGATAAGAGTGGAATCGTGAACAGCGACTGGCAGTGGTCCCGAAAATCCGCCCCCAGATATCCGATCCGCAACCGGCGATCGGGATCCCGATCGTTCGCGTGACCGCGAGACCTGTCCCAAAGCCCTTCGGCGTACGTCGCG
>DASPSM010000097.1:0-3663 GCA_035623955.1 Planctomycetaceae bacterium | reverse complement strand
CGCGCCCCGAAATGTAAGAAATGCAAGCGCCGTGCCGGCCGCGCACGCCAGCCAGAGGAAAATAACGGCGCAACATCCAATTGCGTATCGTTTTGCGCTATTGGATCGGCACTTCAGACAAATGCCGAATCGTCGAAATGACGTGTAATCGGAGCAGGTTGGGCTCGATTTGCAGGCGTGTGCGCGTGTCAGAGTCGCGACACTGCGTCCAACGTCTGAGACAGATCTGACAGCAAGTCAGACGGGTCTTCGCACCCCGCGCTCAGGCGGATGAAGCCGGGGGGGCAGGGGTCGTTGATCCACCGGGCACGCCGCTCGGCCGTCGTCCGCACACTGCCGAAACTCGTCGCTTCCGACACGAGTTTCGAGTGGGCAAAGAACTGCTCTGCGTGCTTCTGGCTGGCCAGTTCGAAGCTCACGACCGGACCGAAGCGTTTCATTTGGCGCTTGGCGATCCCGTGAGCCGGGTCGCTGGGCAATCCAGGATAGCGGACACGCAACACCTCGCGTCGCTCGGCGAGCAAGTTCGCAATGGCCAGCGCGTTCGAGCACATGCGCTCGAGCCGTACGTCGAGTGAAGCGAGCGAGCGATGCGCCAACCAGACTTCCATCGGCCCGGGGATCGATCCCATCTGCGTGCGCCATGTCCGGAGCTTTTGGGCTGCCTCTGCGTCGCGGCAAGCGACGTGTCCCAGCATCAGATCCGCGTGCCCGGAAAGGGCCTTGGTGTCGGCGGCCAGCGAGTAATCGGCGCCGAGCGCCAGCGGACGCTGATCGAGAACCGTGGCCGTCGTGTTGTCGACCGCAACCAGGGCTCCTTGTTCGTGGGCGGCACGCGCGAGCGCGGCGATGTCGCACACATCGAGCCCCGGGTTGGTGGGCGTCTCGAGGAGCAACAGTTTCGCGCCGCGAAGCTGGGCCGCCGGATCCGGGGCCGCAGTCGCGAATTCCCGAGTCTGGATTCCGGCACTTGCAAAGTGACCCCTGGCAAGCAGCCGCCCGGTGTAATAGCCGTCGGAGGGCATTACCAGGACGTCGCCTGGTCGAAGTGCCGTTCCGAAAACGGCGGCCAGTGCTGCCATCCCCGAGGCGAACGCGAGGGCGTGACCTCCTTCGAGTTCCGACAGAGCTTGCTCGTAATGGCTCCAGGTCGGATTGTGGAACCGACCGTAAGTGAACGGCGACGTCTCCGGGTTGCCGGAGAATTGGTACATCGCGGCAAAGACGGGGCCCGGCAGAAAAGCCTCGCCTTGCGCGGCGGGTGGGAGCCCCGCGCGCACCAGCCGCGTTGCGTCGCGAAAACTGTCTTCCGGATTGGCATTGCTCATATTGGGGCTTTCATGCCAACCCGGTCGAGCCGGTCAGTTTAGCCGGCTGATAACGGGCTGCGTTTCAACGCCGCGTGATCCGCCGCTTCGTCACGGACGCCGTATGGATACTTCCCGCGTTTGCCAGGAACTCCAGATTGTACTTCTTCGTCATCTTCCGGCGCATACTGGCCAGCGCAACCGTAATCTTCTGCATTCCTTGAGTGCGGATCGCGCTATTCTCGACCTGGGCCTCTTCCGACATCGTGACATCGGTGTAGGATCGCGTGCGGCTGATCGATCGCCTGCGTTCGGCCATCGCGCGCAGGTTCTGCGCGACGTCCGCGCCGAACGCCACCAACTCCTCGTCGACGTGCAGGATCGGTAAATTATCGATTTCATCAGCCGCTTTCTCCAGGCTGACGGCGTGGTGCGACGTGCTGTCGGGACGCAGGTCGGTCACCTGCCGCTCGAGCAATCCAAAATACTGCGTCGTCGCCTCGACCGTTACCTGGCTGGCGGCCTGCTTCCGGGCCAGCTCCTTGGTCTGAGCATCGGCCGCAGTCGCGAGCGTGACGGCCAGGCCCTTGAGGCTCACAAGCACTCCCCTGAGCAACACACCCTCGCTCGGCCCCGCCTCGTTGCGTGGCTCGCGTCGAATCGAGCCGTAACGGGATGTGGCCGTAAATCCCGGGTCGCCATAGGCCTCAGAAACGAGGCGAACACGGCCGGACATCCCGGGCTTCAGGAGCCGGTCGGAGTTGGCGACCTCGATCGTCAGGGCGTTGGGGTGCCCTTCGCGGCTCAACGATCGGACGATCTGGCCGACGAACTGCCGCTCCGGAAGGGCGTCGAACGTAATCATTGCCTCACGGGCTGAGGCCGGCACAGCTTGCGCCAGGTCGCCCTCTGCCAGTTCGACGACGAGTTTGAGCATCGAACCGTCGACGATCCGCAGCACGGTCATACCGGGTTCCACCTTATCTCCGACGCTGACTCGTCGCTCGGCGACGTAGCCGCTCACCGGCGAGACGACCTGCATGTCGCCCTCGGCCTGCCTCGCCTTCTGAAGGTTGGCTTCCGCTTCGGCCACTCGGGCTCGAGCCTGTTGCTCGTCGAGTCGGGCCATTCGCAGCATGCCCCCGCTGATGCCGCGACCCGCCAGAGAGGCACCCAGCAGCCCCTCGCGACGCTGTTCGGCGTCGGCCCGCCGCCGCTGCTGGGCCTCCAGTTCACTTTTCGCGAGTTCGAGGGCCGTTTCCGCCCTCCGAACCGGTTCTTCCGAAGTCGGATTCTCCAATTCGACCAGGGTTTGGCCCTTTTCGACGAAGTCCCCCGGATCGACGCGGGCGTGGAGCACGAAGCCTCTTCCATTGGCCTGAACGTCATACTCGGTGGCCGCTGCCAACCGCCCGACGAGCTCGGAGCGATCGGCTGGGCTTCGGCGAGGCACCGACGGGACCTCGGTCGCTGTAGCAAGCCGGGCAGCGGACCCCACCACCGGCGATTGCGGGGTGGCAATCGGCGTGGATCGGGTGCCGGCCAGGTAAACGGCCGAGCCTGCGGCAAAGGTGGTGGAAACTGCCAGAACGGCAACCAGGAATTTCATTGGCTGGCCCTCCAGTCAAGAAGATCACTCTAGAAAAACAGGGCAGGGAAAAGGGCGCCCGCGAAACCGACATGGCAAGCCGGCACGCAAGGTGAGAGCGCCCAGGCGGGCAGGACCCAGATTAGAGCACACTGCCACGCATCAATCAAGTTTCATACGAGTGATGCGTGTGGTATTTTCTCGGGGAATTTGGGTCAACCCCGGATCGGGATTGTGATGTGTACAGATATATCGCACTGCGCCGAAAGGCCGAGTCCCTCCTTGGAGATAGGATTTTCATTTAAATTCCTCAACATTTCTGGCCAGCTGGCGATGCGCGGCTCAAAAGTCGAGGGGCGCCCGTTAAGCGAATCCGGCGACAGGCGCTGACGTCACTGATCAGGTGCTTTCTGCAACGTGAGTGCGCTCGTTTCACACACGGGCAACGACCTTTCGAATCCGGGATCTCCGCCCTTGATGAGCACTTGCACGAGCTTGTCGCCGCACTCCTCGACGTAGACGATTCCGTGCATCGGTTTACCGAGCAGCTCTTTGGGCCCTTCCGTGCACGTGCCGCTCCAATGCGCACGGGCGCACAGCAAGCCGGCAAGCTTGCCTTGTTTGGCGTCCGAGCGACTCCAGTCTTTCGCGTAGCGTCGCTTGTAGGGTCCTAACGATCGATCCAAGATCGTCGTCAAATCGCTGTGGTTGTCGGGATTCCTCGGGATGACCGAAACGACAATCGAACCCGCTGCCCCCTGCTCGCGA
>DASPSM010000096.1:0-4232 GCA_035623955.1 Planctomycetaceae bacterium | reverse complement strand
CAAGCCAAACGGCTGCGGCCCCGATTGCGGCATCGCCGGCTGCATGCCGCCCGGTTGCATGGCGGGCTGCTGCGAAACGAACGGAGGCGCGTTGGCACCAGCTGGAGGCCGTGAGAAGTAGGGCTGATTCTGCTGGGCCGGTTGATTCTGTTGGGAAAATTGGTTCTGCATCGGGCTGGCCGGGCCCATCGGCCCCGGTGGCGCAGGTTGGCCGGGCGTAAGGTTGAATGGGCTGCTTCCGGGCGCTTGCTCGGCGACGGCTGGCGAACTGGCAGCGCGGGGGTACACGCTTGGCGCCGTCCCCGTCGCACTGGGGCCGAATTGGCTCGTATAAGTCGGTGGTTGGGGAGTTCCCGAATTCTGGCCGGGACCGATTTCGCCCGGGAACGGCTTGATCCCCAAGTCGGAGGGACTCGAGTCGCTTCGAGCGCCGCCGTAAGGCCGCACCTGGTCCTGCACTGACCTCCGTGGACTAACAGGGCTCGGAGTCGGTGGTAGAGTGTTTGGAGCAGTCGGCGGATTCACCGAAGTGATCCCCGAGTCCACAGGCGGCTGGCTCGGAGCCGCGTTGGCGGGCGAGCGGTTTTCGGCTGGAGCCGGCACTGGCGCGCCCAACGTCAGACCGCTCTGCGATCGGGAATGGTTCTGATCTTCAGAGGGCTCCTGCTGTAGCGGTTGCGAAACGGCGTTTTGCGATGGCGCCTCTTGCGGAGCCACGTTTGGTGCGGCGTTGAACTGTGGGGACTCGTTTTGCTGGGGCGAGCCGCTTTGCTGCGGGGCGCCGTTTTGCTGGGACGCAATGTTTTGCTGCGCCGAATAATTCGGCACGCTCAACGTGGGTGCCACTGTCGGCCCTTGCGTTGGCGTTTGATAGTTCACGTCCCCAGACGGACCGGATGAGGGAAAGCCGCCCTGTGCAATCGGTCCGACCGCCGGCCGCGAGTTCTGTGGCGCCAATGAGCTTTCGACCGCCGCCAGCTCAGCATCCCGCCGCGAGGTGCTCGACACGAGCCGGTAGTAATCGTCGTATTGCGATTTAACTTGTTTATAGTGCGCTAAGGCCGAAAACCGCAGGTCGACCTGTGGGACGACCCCCGCGGCTGCGGGGTTCTGGCGCAGCTCCAGATAGGCTTGCTCGATCTGCGAGAGATTCCAAGTGGGCGGCTCCTTCTGGATCATATCGCGGAATTGCCCGTCGATCTGATCGAGACGGCCGCGCGGATCGAAAGACGCCAGACCGATGACGACCTGCTGCGCACCGACCGATCCATTTCTTGGCGAGTTTGTGACACTTGCGGTCGTAGCCGTTGGCCGGCTGCCGGTGGACACAACATTCTTCCCGGAGTTGCCGGCGGTCGGCGGTTGGCGAGTCGGATCACGGCGGGCTTGGCGCGCTTCCGGCGGGGTCGAAAAGGGATCGCTCTCCTGCTGCTGCTTGATCTGCGGGTCGAGCGGCGCGAGGTCGCTCCCTTCGATCCAGCGGAATTCGCCGCGCGGCGGGCGAATGCGGAACATGGGCACTTGCCGATCCTTCCGGGGAATGATCACTTCGCCCAGGATTTCCACGCGCTCCCCGGTCGACAGTTTTCTCTGAAAGATCGAGTCGGCCGTCGGATCGAGCGAGCTGCCGATGCGCACCGAGGCTTGCCCCTGATCGAGCCGCTTGACGGTCGCGACTTTTCCCTGCTGCACCACGTCCTCCATGCGGATGAGGCTGAAGCTGCCGGCGGGCGGGTCGATCATGAACCAACCACCGGGATCGTGCCGTCGGACGGTGACGTGCTGGCCGCGGGTGAGCTTCAGCGTGGTGTAGAAATTCTTGCCGGGGCCGCAGCGGACATACGCTTCGTCCGCCTCGATGACCGCCTCGTACGGGAACTCCTTGACCGCGGCTGGCGCCGGGCGCGTCGCCATCGCGGCGAAGCTCCCGCCCAACAGCAGCAAGCTCAGCAGCGTGCCGAAGCGTCGCATCGAACGATCTCCTGGCCGGCACGCCAAACGCATCCGACGCAGACGGAGCGTAAAGTCCTCTGCGACGCGGCTGGCCGCGGCCGAATTTGGTCGGGAAATATCGCGAAATGGTGGGATCAGAGAGAGAGTGGAGCCGCCTAAGTAGCAGATTGTGCCGATTGGCTCAAGACGGCTTTCGAGTCGCGGCGAATTCAAGTTTCAGCCAGAGAAGCTGGGCGGGAACGGCGAGCGGCGGGTGTCAACCTGCCGAGTCTTTTGGCGCTTCCTTCGGCGCCAACTGCGGCAAAACCGCCTCGCACCAGGCCGCGACCCGGAACAGCCCCGCTTCGTCAAATCGCCGGCCGATTAGCTGAATCCCCAGCGGAAGACCCAGCGGAAAACTACGTTCCGAAAAGCCGATCGGGAACGTGATTGTTGGCTGTCCGGTGTACGTCCAGAAGGATTGAAGTGAAGGATCCCCCGTCGTCGTTCGAACGGGGGCCGGACCGCGCGCGGCCGGACAAACGAGTGCGTCGACCTCTTCCATCAGGACGGCTGACTCAGCGATGGCCCGGACGAGGTTACGCCGGGCTTCCGCATATTCGGCATCCGTGATCAACAATCCCTCCTGGATTAGTTGCGCAACCGTCGGCGCATAATCGAACCGGAGCTTGTGAATTCGCTCGCGATGGCGAGCGGCCATTTCATAGCCCGCGATCACGCGATGGGAATGGAGCCAATCTGGATGGATGTCCCTGAGATCGATCGAAGCGCCGGCCGCACGCATTTGACTCACGGCACGATCGAGGGCAAGTCGCATCTCGTCGTCCGCGGTTTTAAAGAACCCACCGAGGACCGCGAGTCGAGGCGGGCTGAGCTTTTCACGCTGAAGACCCGCGACGTCGATCGCCAGCTTCAGCGTCGGCTCGCCATCCGCGACCACTTGATCGCCGACGGAGATCACATTCAGCAGGATCGCCAGATCGGCCACGCACCCGGCGATCGGCCCAACCGTATCGAGACTCGGCGCCACCGGCACAATACCATCGAGACTCACCCGCCCGAAGGTCGGCTTGCAGCCGGCGACGCCGCAGAACGAGGCCGGCCGAATGATCGATCCGCCCGTCTGCGAGCCGATCGCTCCCAAACACATTCCGGCTGCGACGGCCGCGGCCGATCCGCTCGATGACCCACCGGGCGTTCGTTTGACGTTCCAGGGATTTCGCGTCGGTGGCGGATCGAAGCAGGCAAACTGCGTCGTGACCGTCTTGCCCAAAATGATCGCGCCGGCTTCGCGCAGCATGCGCACCACCGTGGCGTCGCGTTCCGCGGGCGGGCCCTCCCTCCGCGCGCGGGATCCGGCGCCCGTAATCTGCTCGGCGATGTCGATGATGTCCTTGATGCCGATCGGGATCCCGAACAGAGGTGGAAGCGGTTCAGACGATCCCTTCAACCGACGACGGGCCAACTCCACGTCGCAGGCGCGCCCGGTTCGCTGGGCACCGTCCCGATCAACGCTGACCCACGCGTGAATTTCGTCTTCCCACGCGTCGATGCGCTCCAAGCACCCTTGCACCAGGCGCTCGCAGGTGAGTTCTCCGCGGGCCAGGGCAGCGGCGGCTTCGATAATCGTCAGGCGGCGTTCGGGGACGAGCTGCATTGACTACTCTGCAGCGGCACAGTCGGTCTGCTAGAATCGCAGCCCACAATTTAACGGAAACACTGCAGGGCCAGCATCCAAGCGAGTTGCGAAAGCAGGTGCGATTTTGGACGACAAGGACAAAAAAATCTCCGAGGCCGTGGACCGGTTCAAGCCCGGCGACGCAGGGCGAAGCTTTCTCGATCGCCTCAAGGTGAAACCGGTGACCATCGAAAAAGGCTCCGCCGTCTTTGAAGTCACGGTCGACGAGTCGCACCTGCGAACGATGGGCATCGCGCACGGCGGGCTCCTCGCGACCGTGCTCGATTCGTGCCTCGGCTGTGCGTGCTGGACGCTGGCCCCGCCCGACAATCATGTCGTGACCGTGCAACTGAACATCAACTATATCCGCCCGGCATGGCTCGGTGAGACGCTGACGGCCCGCGCCGAAGTCCGTCACGCCGGGCAGATGACGGCCGTCTCGCGTGGCGAAGTCCGGACGGGCGAAGGAGCCCTCGTCGCAGCCGCCTCCGGCACTTTCATGTACCTTCCGATCCCTCCTGGCGCAAAACCGGTGATGGAAAAGCGGGACGAAATGGAGCGCTGGAAGACGGCGTAGCCGCTCCGAGGGGACCGACGCAAA
>DASPSM010000092.1:0-5019 GCA_035623955.1 Planctomycetaceae bacterium | reverse complement strand
GGGCGCCTTTTTGTGCAGCCGGGCTGCGTTCCGCATTATGAAACCGCAAGGCGGCGGCCGCATTCTCAACATCGGCTCGATTTCGGCCCAGCGACCGCGCGAGGGGAGTGCCCCGTACACTTCGGCGAAATTCGGCCTGTGGGGACTGACGAACGCCGTCGCACTCGACGGTCGTCCCCACGGAATACTTTGCAGCTGCCTGCATCCCGGAAATGTGCGCGTCGAATGGCGTGCCGATCCGCGGACTCCGATGAACCAGGAACCGATGATGGAAACGGCGGTCATTGCCCAGGCCGCGCTGGCGATGGTGACCGTGCCCGAGGACGTCAACTTCCTCGAGGCGATCGTCTTGCCGCGCGACCAGGTCTACCTGGGTCGAGGCTGAGCGAGGCCTGGCGGTCACAGCCATTCGAGAGCGCTGGCTAGAACCACTCTTGCTTGTCGACCCGGGTTGCAGGTTCGTGCCCAGCGACGAAGCGGCGAATATTCTCCAGGAGCGTCTGCAGATGCCGCTCAGCGATATGCGTCGACGCGGCCGCGACGTGCGGCGTAACGATCACGTTGGGCATCGACCAGAGGGGCGAATCGGAAGGAAGCGGCTCGGTTTCGAAGACATCGAGCGCGGCGCCAGCGATTTCCCCTGCTTGCAATGCGGCCACGAGGTCCGCCAGATCGACAATCGCTCCGCGCCCGATGTTGATGAGGTAGGCCGTCGACTTCATCACCTGGAACTTGTCACGGCGAAAGAGCTTGTAAGTTTTCGGGGTGTGCGGGGCGGCGATGACCACGAAATCGCTCTCGCGCAGCAAATCGAGCAAACGCTCGGAGGCCCAGACTTCAGCCAACACGCCTGGGACATGTCGGCAACGGGGATCCACGCCGAGAATTTTCATGCCGAATGCCGCGGCCCGTCGGCAAATCTCCGCTCCGATGTTTCCGACCCCGATGACTCCCAGCGTGCAGTCGGACAGGTGCAGATGACTGCGATCGATCTCGCTGACGAACGCCGAACCGGCGACAAAATCCGAGCGTTGTCGCTCTCCGCCGACGGGTTCCCACCGGCGCTCGCGCTGCCGGTCACGGTAAAGATGCAAGTTTCGTGCGAACGAGAGAATAAATCCCATCACGTGATCGGCAATCACGTCGGAAAACAGGCCGCGCATGTTGCTGAGCAGGCACGGATGCTCGATCAATTCGTCGAACATGTAGTGCTCGAGGCTTGCCGTCGGCGTCTGAACCCAGCGGAGCTGGCCGGCGCGTGCGAGCAGGGAGGGCGTGATCTTGCCGAAGAACGCGTCGGCATCTTCGATTTGCGCGAGTGCCTCCGCCTCGTCACGAGCATTGACGACGGCCATGGGAGTCGCGGCGTCGATAATCCGCGACAGTCGCTGTGCGTCGACCGGGGGAAACACCAACAACTTCATGGCGCGTTCGAGAGCGTTCGATGTGAATTGTCAAGTGGCGATTGGGCGCTTCGCGGATTAAAAAAAAACATCGATGTTGGTCCTTGTTCTCTCCGCGAGCGCGCGGCAGAATGGCCGCCGTCGCTCCAAGCAGCTTCAACCATTCACAAGTTATGTCGGTCAGTTGGCAGCGCGGATTGTGGCTCGGCGCTGGGGTCGTTTTGTTACCCGCTTTAGCCCTGGCTTGCGTGCCGCGTCAGATTTTTGAGCTGCGTGAGCGGTTTCAGGTTCTCCAAAGGTCCTAAAGAAAGCAAGAGGCAGCCCAATGCAAATGATCACCCGTCGAGTGAACGAGAGCTTGGTAATCGGCAGCGACATTCACGTGACGGTGTTGGACATTTGCAAGAATTCCGTGCGGTTGGCCATTTCCTCTCCCGAGACGTTTCCGCAATACCGGGAACAAACGCTCTACTGGGACCAGGCCGGCGAGGAGGACCAGCAGGAGCGCGATGCGGCACAGGAGATCGCCGAGCCCCTGCTGCTCCAGTGATCGCTCGGTGTTCCAGAAGCGCCCGCGATTTCCGGCTCGCGTTGCGGTGGCACGGCCTCTCTAAGGAAGGATAGCGGGTGGGCTGGTGGTCTTGGCGAGCCCTGCCCGACAGCGCAAAATAGGGGATCGACCTCCCGCTGTCACCAAAGCGCTCTCGTGCCGACCTTAACCACCTACACGACGGATGAACTGGCCGCGGAGGGATTGCATCCCGACCGCCTGCCGCGCCACATCGCGGTGATCATGGATGGGAATGGCCGTTGGGCGAAGGCCCGTGGGCTGCCTCGGATCGAGGGACATCGTCGAGGCGTCAAGAGCGTCCGCCTGCTCGTCGAGGAATGCTGCCGGCTTGGGATCGAGCAGTTGACGCTTTATTGCTTCAGCAGCGAGAACTGGAAGCGCCCGCGACATGAGCTGAGCCTGCTGATGCACCTCCTCGAGCAATACGTGATCGAGGAACGATCCGAAATCATGCGGCAGCAGATTCGCTTTACGACGATCGGACGTCGCGACGGCCTGGGCAAGGGAGTGCTTGCCGAAGTCGACCGCACGATCGAGTTCAGCCGGCCCAATACCGGGATGGGTCTGTGCCTGGCCCTCAATTACGGTGCCCGCGCCGAAATTGTCGACGCGGTGCGCGAGATCGCACGCAAGGTCGAATGCGGCCTGATGGATCCCGACGAGGTGACCGAAGAGGTGGTCAGCTCCTACTTGTACACGGCCGGCATCGTCGATCCCGATTTGGTGATCCGCACCGCGGGCGAAATGCGCGTCAGCAACTTCTTGCTCTGGCAAATCAGCTACGCGGAGCTGTGGGTCACCGAGACGTGCTGGCCCGACTTCGGCCGCAAAGAGCTGATTCAGGCGCTGCGTGATTTTGCCGTGCGCGACCGCCGGTTCGGCGGGCTGAAGGACTGACTGGGATGCTGGGCTGGCGGCTCCTTGTCTCCGCTGTGCTCATCCCGGGTTTCATCGTGGTCTTTTACCTCGATGCTCGCCTGGGTGAGTCGGCGCTTCTGTTGCTCTGCGTCGCGCTCTTGATTGCCGTGCGGTCGGCCAGGGAATTAGTGGGCCTGTTTCGCACTCGTTCGTTCGAGCCGAGCTTTCCGCAGACGGCCGCCTTGGCCGGCCTCGTGGTGGCCTCTGCGTGGGTCCCGCACATCGAGGGGCTCGCGGCGATCCAGGCTGCCGGATTGGATCTTGCCTTGATTTTCGGACTGGCCGTTCTGTGGCTCCTCGCCTCGAATGCGTTTCGATACGACGCCCCGGGGCGACGAATGGAAACGCTGGGGGCGGAGCTCCTCATTGTCACCTACGCCGGACTGCTCCTGTGCCTGACGGTGCGGTTGCGTTGGGTCGGTGGCGATCCGGCGGAACAGTCGAGGGGCTATTTTGCTCTTGGTTCGTTGATCGTCGCTGCCAAGTGCGGTGATACCGGGGCTTACACCTTCGGACGCTTGTTCGGCCGCCGCAAAATGTCTCCGCTCCTAAGTCCTGGTAAAACGTGGGCCGGTGCTGTGGGAGCCCTGGTCGTCGCCGGTTTGGGATCGTGGCTTTGGCTGCAGTTTGCACCGCGACTCTTTCAGGCAAGCTGGACGCCGGGGCCGGCGGCCGTTTGCGTCACTTACGGAGTGATCGTGGCAATCGCAGGCATCGTGGGCGATCTGTGCGAGTCGTTGATTAAGCGAGACCTCGGCAAGAAGGATGCGGCCGCGCTGCTTCCCGGTTTCGGCGGAGTGATCGACCTCACCGACAGTGTCGTGTACGCCGGACCCGTCGCCTACCTGTTGTGGCTGACGCTTCCGCTGGCAAACTGGGCCGGAGCCTCGCCGCCGGGGTGACTGTCGGGAGTCCGATTCATTGGCTATAAGATTGAGCGACAAGTGCGGCCTCTCTTGATGGACGACTGGAGCGCATGCCTTCCGACTCCCCGTTGCTGACCATTGGCGTTCCAAAAGAGACGTCAGGCCAAGAGCGGCGAGTGGCGATTGTGCCGGCGGATGTCCGTGCCCTCAAGAAGGCCGGTTTCGAGGTCCTCGTTGAAGCCAGCGCCGGGCTCCGAGCCGGCTTCTCGGACGCACAATATCTTCAGCAAGGCGCGCGGATTGCCTCCGGCCGCGTGGAGCTCGCCGCGGCAGACGTGATTGTGCATGTCCGCGCCGGGGGCGCGGATCCAGGGGCACCCTTTGCCGTCGGCGAAAGTTTGCGAGAAAACCAGATCCTGATCGCGCTTTGTGATCCACTCTCCGACCCTCGGCCGGTCGCCGCGTTGGCCGAGCGGCGGGTCACGACATTTGCCCTGGAGCTTTTACCGCGAATCACGCGAGCCCAGTCGATGGACGTGCTCTCGTCGATGGCGACGGTCGCCGGCTACAAAGCGGTGCTTCTGGCTGCGGAAGCCTCGCCCCGCATGTTCCCGATGATGATGACGGCCGCCGGAACGCTGACGCCGGCGAAGGTCTTTGTTATCGGCGCGGGAGTGGCAGGCCTGCAGGCGATCTCGACCGCGCGGCGACTCGGGGCCATCGTCTACGCCTATGACGTGCGACCAGCCGCACGGGAGCAAATTCAGAGCGTGGGGGGCAAGCCGGTCGACTTCGGGCTCGAGTCGGCGGAAGGGCAGGGGGGCTACGCCCGCGCCATGGACCAGGATTTCTATAAGCGGCAGCAAGCGGCCATGGCCAAGGTCGTAGGAGAGAGCGACGTCGTGATCACGACGGCCGCGGTGCCAGGAAAGCGAGCGCCGGTTCTCATCACAACTGATATGCTCACAGGAATGGCACCAGGCTCCGTCGTGGTCGATCTGGCGGCTGAACGGGGCGGAAACTGCGAGGCCACGCGGCCCGGAGAGACAGTCGAGATTGACGGCGTGACTGTTCTCGGACCGGTCAACTTGCCCTCGACGGTCGCCCATCACGCGAGCCAGATGTTCTCGCGCAATATCACGGCCTTCCTGGTGCTCCTGAAAAAGCACGGCCTGCCCGCGCTGGATATGCAGGATGAGATCGTGCGCGACACTCTAATCACTCGGGACGGCCAGGTGGTCAATCCCCAAATCCGCGACCG